>JANWIX010000057.1 GCA_025449675.1 Nitrososphaera sp.
CGTACACGCTTCTCATGGAAAATGTCATCATGAACCAGTCCGGCATCGCGCCCTTTCGCTCCTTTCTGTTCCAGGGGCACGTGCTGGACGAAAAAGGGAACAAGATGAGCAAAAGCCTTGGCAACGTAATGGACGCCCGAGCACTCTTGAGCGAGAATCCTGTGGATCTAATCAGGCTGTATTTTATGTGGAAGTCTTCTCCCATCGAGTCGCTAAATTTCAGCCTTGACGAAATGAAGACCAGGCCTTACCAGATTGTAAGCACCCTACACAACCTCCATGTCTACTTTAGACAGAACAGCGAATTTGACAAGTTTGATCCTGACATGCATACTCTGGCGTGGGCGGTAGAAAAAAAGCTGCTCGGCCCCACCGAGGCCTGGCTCTTGTCGAAGATGCAGCGGCTGGCCGGCGAGGTCACAGAGTCGTTCTCAAGGTGCCGCTTCCACGAGGGGGCAAAGGCTATAGATGAATTCGTCATCAATCAGCTCAGCCAGACGTACGTGCCGCTGACTAGGAACATCATCTGGGACGACAGCGCCGAGAATCTTGACAGGCGGCTTGCCGTCTACGCCATATTGGGACAGGCGCTGCGACAAATCGACATAATGCTACATCCCCTTGCTCCTTTCATCTCTGATTATCTATACCTGACCTGCTTTGCGTCCGAAAAGAAAAGCATTCTGCTCGAAGCCTGGCCTGAGCGCGATGAGAGATTTGTAGACACCAGGCTCGAGGGGGCATTTGATATCGTCAAAGAAATAGTATCCCTTGCCAATGCTGCAAGGAATGCAGCGGGTCTAAAAAGGAGATGGCCCATTCGCGAGGCGTTGATTTGCAGTGCCGATGCCGGCCCTCTTGGGACGGCAGGTGTCTCTGCAGCACTAGAAAGCCAGCTCAACGTAGAGCACCACAGGATAATTCCGATTGAAGGTGGGTCGCAGCTTGCAAAAGTTATCAGTCTCGTTGAAAACAAGGTCCCTGTTGAAGTCAGCGTATCGCTTGCCAGAAAGAACGTCGCGCCCCGCGTCAAGGCAGACATCGCCAAGGTGCTCAAAGCGTTTGAAAGTGTGGACAAGCTTTCTCTCCTGGACTCGCTAAAATCTGGTGGCTACAGCCTTCAGTATGACGAGGGCGGCAAGGCACTGGAACTGGTGCCATCTGACGTCGAGATATTGTACAAAGCGGCTGAAGGATATTCTTCGTCTGAACGGGGCGATCTAGTAGTGCTGATATCCACCGGTCGCGACAAAGCTCTGACATCCAAGGGCCTTTTGCGCGACCTGGCAAGGCAGCTTCAGCAGCTACGCAAGGAACGGCAGTACAACCCGACGCACATACTTGCCGCTGCATATGTCGCGGGCTTGGAGGATGAAGAGATCTCTGCACTTGCTGGCATGAAGGATATGCTGACCTATCTTGTGCGCGTGAAGGGCGCCGTACTTTCGAAGGAACCCCTGCCAAACATCGCGTACAAGACAGTCGAGATAGACGGCAGGGAATTTCGGATCTCTGTTGAATAAATTTACCAACTAGTGTGCATTTTTGCTGCCATAATCTAATATGGTCTATCTTCAATACTGTCCCGAAGGGGAGAAAGCGCAAGGTAATCTGCAACCCACTGTAAAGTGAAAGAAATTACTTCACTAGTCAACAAGTCTTGCCGTACTATTCTATATAGACAAATCCTGAGAACAATCTGCTATTGACTAACGAGCAGGTGACACTTGACAGCTGGGTTCGAGGCAGGCTGCGGGAGCGGCTGCGCAAGGCATCCATAATGGCCAGCAGGTCTGGAAGGCCCGTAGTGCTCTACAGGCACACCATAGAAGAGGTGGATCATTCTGCGGAGGAAGAGATAGCAACTGTCAACGAACAGTTTGTGGTCGTCCAGGTCATTACGCACGGGGGTTTTATCCCGCCCAGCTTTCAACAGCAGTACGTGTTCACGTTTGAACAATTTCCGGACTGGATAATGAAGCGAAGCAACCAGCTGCTGGCACTCTGCCTGGATAGCCTTGACCAGGAAATTGTGGACTAGGCGTTCAATCTAAATAGATCCTGGTTTTCATTATAGGATCGGAATGGCAAAGTTTGATGGGATAAAAGGACAGGAACTCTTGGACGTTGAGGAGAGCAAGGGCGAGCTTACACTGATCTTCAAGGACAACCGATTTCTTTTCGTCAAAGTCCAGAACGGCCAGCTCGTCACCGACTCTGTACCAGAATAAGACTAGCTCTTGCTTTTCAGGTACTTTTCGTACATCGAGACCGCCATCTCTTGCGCAACCGACTGTACCGAACCGGGTCTGCTGCTTCGTATTCTCTGGATGGACTGTTCTGCAGTCAGGTTCTCCTTCTTTACCAGATACGCTGCTAGCACTGTCCCTGTCCTTCCCTTCCCGGCGGCGCAATGGACCATTACCGGCAGGCCTCTGCTTATCTGTCCATCGATATAGTCAACAGCTTGATCCAAGACTTCCAGAGTAGGCGCTCCATAGTCTTCAACATCGAGATGCAAGTATTGGACCTCTTTCCCATCGATCCATCTTGAGGGTAGCGGCACTTCTCTTACTGTCACTATGGATCTTACCCCCTGCTCCAGTAACCACTCGAATTCGTCCTCTGTCACAGGCAGCCCACTGCCGGCCAGCCTGTTCTCTATTACCCAGCTGAAATTGGTGGGCCTTTCGGCAATCCTTCCATGGAACCAGCGATACGCATCGCCAATCTTTGTCAAGCTCAAAGGTCTAGCATCACATACAATTTATTAACAATGCGCCCATAAATTGACAGCAATGCTTGAAGCCAGATGCCCGGAATGTAGCAAAAAGGCCCAAGTAGATGACGAAATGTCCAAGGTGGAATGCGCTCACTGCGGATTTTCAAAGTCGTATGATGACTATATCGAGATTATGAAGGGCAAGGCTGTGGATATTGCCGACAACTTTCAGGCGAGCTGGGACAAGAATCCCTTCTAGATACCAAACTGTTCCCTTTATTTCCAAGTGGCATTCTTCGCAGCGATCTTTTTGTTACCAATAAAACGATTTGTCTGAGCAGTCCAAATGGCTGCCGCAATTAGTACAAATCATGTGACAAGCCTGCAGATGCTTCATCACAAAACCGCAGCGGGGACATTCAATTTCGTTTTTCTGCTCGGCTTCCAACACTGTAATTCATTCAGCGGAGCTTTTAACCGTTTCAATGTCCAAAGGTTAATTAAGCCAAAAAATATGTTTGAATTCTGCTTTGGCTCAGTTCAAGCTCGTAATTTCAGATGCAAAAGGCAGGAGCATGACACAGGAGCTAAAGGACAGGGCTGCACAGCCGATGCTGGGTTCAAGGATAGGCGGCATAGTAGACGCCGCCATAATCGGAATAGCAGGCGGCAAGATCAAGATAACCGGAGGAAGCGACAAGTCTGGAACGCCAATGCGCCCGGATGTGCATGGAGGAGTAAAAAAGTATGTCTTGCTTTCGACCGGAGTCGGCAATAGGGGCGAGGCGCGGGTTAGAAAGCTCGTAAGGGGAAACATGGTCACAGAAGAGATCTATCAGCTGAACTGCATGTTGGTCGAAGGCGCGCTGCCTGAAAAGCAGGCCGAAGCTGCGCCGGAATCCGCGGCTGCTGAAGAGCCGGCAAAGAAAAAGAAGTAACAAGTAACTTTTCCCGTAGCTTAATATCCCCGAGAATTTCACGATAGTTGACATTGCACTGGAAAGAGACCTTGCCGGACTGGTACATCAAAGAATACGGATACCAGCCCTGCGTCAACATCGGAACTTCAGGCCATGTTGACCATGGTAAGACTACTCTTGTTGAAGCCATCACCGGTGTGTGGACCAGCGCCCACAGTGAAGAGCTCAGAAGGGGCATCACCATCAAAGTGGGGTATGCTGATGCCGCGTTTTACAAATGCCCGCAATGCCCGGCTCCTGTGTGCTACGGAACGCAGCCAAAATGTGCCAATTGCGGTGGAAAGAGCGAACTGCTCAGAGTCGTGAGTTTTGTAGATTCTCCGGGCCACGAGAGCCTCATGGCAAACATGCTCTCGGGAGCGGCACTCATGGACGGCGCAATCTTGGTCGTGGCCGCGAATGAAAAAGTTCCCCAGCCTCAGACAAGGGAGCATCTTCTTGCGCTTTCAGTGCTTGGCATCAAGCAGATAGTCGTTGTTCAGAACAAAGCAGATCTTACGGAATACCAGGAGGCCCTAGACAACTACAAGCAGATCAAGGACTTTGTCGGTGACAGCGTTGCAGACGAAGCGCCCATCATCCCACTTTCTGCGCAGCACAAGCTAAACATGGACGCCCTTATCGAAGCGATAGAGAAAAGCGTAAAGACTCCTCCCAGGGTCAAGAACGAGGCTCCCATCATGCACGTTCTCCGATCTTTTGACGTCAACAAGCCCGGCACGCCGATAAAGCAGGTAAAGGGCGGCATCATCGGTGGCGCGCTGATACAGGGGGAATTCGAACTCGAAGACGAAATCGAGATCCGGCCGGGCCTGCTGGACGAGAAAAAGGGCAAGTTTGAGCCAATAACTTCACAGATTTCGACTCTTGGCACTGGTGCGGGCTTGGTAGAGACTGTCAAGCCTGGTGGACTTGTTGCCATCGGAACCAGACTAGATCCCACATTCACAAAGAGCGATTCGCTGATAGGCTCGGTGATCGGAAGGCCAGGCACGCTGCCAAAGGATGTTGAGGACGTGACCGTAGAGACGCACCTCTTTGATACTGCAGTTGGCACCGCGGACATGGTCAAAGTCGAGCCGATAAAGGTCAGAGAACCCCTAAGGCTCAATATCGGCACATCGGCGGCAGTGGGGACCGTGACCAATGTGAAGGACGGCAAGATAGAAATAAAATTGAAAAAGCCCGTATGCCTTATGCCAAGGAGCAGAGTCGCTGTCAGCAGAAGAATAGCAGAGAGATGGCGCCTTATCGGATCGGGAACAGCCGTCTAGCATGGTAGAAGTCCTTTGTGATACCAGCTTTTTGATGGTGCTCGTTTCAAAGCCCATTAAGCAGCTGGCCAAGATGGAAGGTCAGTTTGGGCGCCTCGATTTTCTTGTTCCTGATATCGTCATTGCCGAGCTTGAACGCCTTAAGGAGAAGGTTGGTCCAAAGAGATCTACTCTTGCAAAGACCGCTATAGAGCTAGCTCGGACCAAATTCAGGGAAGTAGTCGTCTCGAAGGCCAGCCACGTCGATGACTCGATAGTCGAATATGCCCTGGCAAAGAATTGCGCGGTCGCAACGATCGATACCAACCTTCGCAGGAGGCTTATTGCGAATAAAGTGCTGGTGCTGACTCTCAGCAGGGACAGACTGATAGTCGCCAATCCAAAGCTCAAGGGCGGATCATCATCCTTAAATAAAATCATGTAGCCCGGATTTGCGTGTTTGATTTTAAGGGAACAAGATTTCAGTGGCTAGGTCACGACGGGTTCAAGGTGTCCAGTGGGGGCAAGACGATTTACATCGATCCATACCAGCTTTCAAACACACAGCATAACAGAAACGATGCCGACATTGTCCTGATATCACATGATCACTTTGACCACCTCAGTCCAGACGACCTAAAGCATGTCGTAGGTAAAAAAACAAGTATCGTTGCTGCGAAGGAATGCCTGAATAAACTGGGCGGCATCAACGCTCTTGAAACCCACGGAGTCGCACCGGGAGACAAGATTTCAGTTCAAGGGGTTGCTGTCGAAGCGGTTGCAGCGTACAATACGAACAAAAAGTTTCATCCAAAGTCAGACCTCAAGGTGGGTTTCATTTTCACGGTGAATGACATGCGCATTTATCACGCGGGCGACACTGACGAAATCCCGGAAATGAATGACTTGTACCCCCACGTGGCGATGGTGCCCGTGTCGGGGACCTATGTTATGACCGCAGAGGAGGCGGCAGATGCAGTGAACAAGCGAATTAAGCCAAAGGACCTGGCCATTCCAATGCACTACGGAACGATTGTCGGAACCGAAGACGACGCGAGAAAGTTCAAGGAGTTCGTTAAGGTATGCAGAGTGCAGATTCTTGACAGAACGTAGGTCA
>JANWIX010000058.1 GCA_025449675.1 Nitrososphaera sp.
CTGCCGGTACTTTCCAGGGCATCAAGGTATGGGGCCCATATGACGCTCCAGGCCAGCTCGGCATCTGGGGAGAAGAAGTGTGTGTTGACTTTGACATCTGCGTTGCAGATGGAGCTTGCATAGAAGCGTGCCCAGTCAACGTGTATGAATGGCTAGAGACTCCAGGGCATCCGGCTTCGGACAAGAAGGCGTTTATGATAAGGGAGAAGGATTGTATATTCTGCATGGCATGTGAAAACGTCTGTCCTCCGCAGGCTGTAAAGATATTCCAGAAAGGCTAAGAACGTAGCTATAAATAGAAAAGAGTCCTACACCGCTCAAGCGAGAACCGATAGAAATTGTATGGACCAGGGGCATTTCTCTACGCAATCTTTCTAATGATCTCCTGGGTAATTCTGATCTACTCACTCAACTTTTACTACCTTGCATACATGTCGCGCAACAACACGGCGTACGAGCGGAAAAGGCGGCGGCACACAGAGCTTCCAGCAATCCTGCCCAGAGTGACGATACAGCTGCCACTTTACAACGAAAAGTACGTCGTAAGACGGTTGATAGACGCAGTGTGCAATATCGACTATCCAAAAGACAAACTTGAGATCCAGGTTCTGGACGACTCTGACGATGACACCATCGACCTGATAAGATCCATTGTGGAGGAGTACCGGTTCAAAGGCTTTGACATCGTGCACATTCGCAGGATTGACAGAACAGGCTACAAGGCGGGCGCCCTGAAGGCTGGGCTCCGAGAAGCAAAGGGCGAATTTGTCGCGATATTTGACGCCGACTTTATTCCACCGGTCCACTTTTTGAAACACCTGATAAAATATTTCAGCGATTCAAAGATAGGATTCGTCCAGTGCAAGTGGGGTCACATAAATGAGGACTTTTCCACCCTGACCAGTGCTGAAGCAGTGTCACTCGACCTTCATTTTCTTGTCGAGCAGAAGGCAAAGAGCTTTACTCACTTTTTCATGAATTTCAACGGCACCGCCGGCGTCTGGAGAAAATCCTGCATCGAAGACGCAGGTGGCTGGCATACCAGTACTTTGGTCGAGGACATGGACCTCAGCTACCGTGCCCACATGAGAGGCTGGAAGTCACTCTTTCTTGACGATATTGTGGTCGACGCAGAGCTGCCGGTACAGATGAATGCCGCCAAGCGGCAGCAATTCCGCTGGGCCAAAGGATCAATGCAGGTGGCGATGAAGCTTTTGGGCGACCTGTTCCTCCAAAGAAAGGTCCCAGTTGACACCAAGGCACAGTCCTTTATCCACATGACCCGGCACGTCCTGAATCCGTTATTCCTCGCGCAATTCCTTATTTTCCCGATGCTTCTCGCAATGGACTTTAAACTGTACACAGAGAGCTGGGCTCCTCTTCTCATTTTGGGCACCTATATCGGACTGGGGCCTGGAGGTTATCTGGCGGTAATAAACAGAACATGGAAGCACAAGTGGAAAAAGAAAGCCTGGCAGTTCTTTTTCCTCAACTTTTTCGCAGCAGGGATAACCGTCAACAACACGGTCGCTGTATTTGACGCAATCTTGGGTAAAAAGAACGAGTTCCTCAGGACTCCAAAGTTTGGAATAGTGAAAAAAAGCGACAGCTGGAAGAACAAAGAGTACGTCCTTCCCTTCACGAAGACGACACTTTTAGAGATATTCTTTGCGATCTATGGTCTTATCGCGGTTTTCGTTTCGGTGTTTTCCGGAAACCCCATCTTTGCTCCGATGGTCGCGGTGCCAACAGTCGGCTTCATTTATGTCGCGTACTTCAGTATCGCCCATTCCGCGTTCCGAAAGAAACCAAAACCCGGGCCTAGAGAGTCAGGAGCCTTTGAACCCGCAATTACAGCATCCCGGACAGAGAGCGCGTCTGGCAGTTCTTCTGGCAGCACAGAGATAGTAACTGACTCAAATCATCGTTTGTCTGCAAGAACTGCAGTGAATCAGAGAATACTCTTGACAGGGGTAATTTCGTTTCTACTTCTTGGAGCGGTAATAGGTTACTACGGGTACTATACCACTCTCTTCCCTGCCAACCAGGCGATGGGATTTATTATTCGGGCACAAAGCGCTCAG
Source organism: Nitrososphaera sp. (assembly GCA_025449675.1). GTDB lineage: Archaea > Thermoproteota > Nitrososphaeria > Nitrososphaerales > Nitrososphaeraceae > Nitrososphaera. The sequence goes on from JANWIX010000058.1 coordinate 2,085, forward strand.
ACCCCGGAGCAGTTCGCAGAGTATCTTGAATTAACCAAGGCGCTGCTGCCAAAGGAAGGTAATCCAGTATGGCTCTTTCCTACTATCAGGACCGACTTTGTTCTTATCCAGTCAGCGCTGGATGACATGTTGGCCCGCGCTGAAGCACTAGAGTCGATGGGACCCCATAGTGCTTCTTACAACATCGCCATGATGGACTTGCACAGGTCAGCGGACGGCATAGAGACTAACCTCATAGAAGCAATCCCCTACATGTACATAAGCTTCGGAAACGTCGTCATAAGTGCCGTCTGGGTGGCAGTAATAATTGCCGTCTTTGCAGCCATGAGGAAGGTCAACAGCATGACAAAGGCTAGATCGGAACAACAAGCCAGAGCAGTGTCAGGTCAGATACCCTAGTTCTTTCATCACGAGAAGCAGACAGAGCAATCATCATCCCATGAAAATGTCCACGCTTTGCAGTATTAACCCTTTGGGTACTGCCAACAGGTTCCTAGTGTAACATTGTTTACAAGATAACAAGCAAGCCATCACGTGGGAAGTTAAATAACAATCTTGAAGGTCTACCTCATGACCGCGGAGGAAAGACTTGTCATCAAGAAGATCCTTTCTGCGGGATCGGCCGGAATAAAAAAGACCGATCTTCGCAAGGAATTCGGAGAAATTGATGCAGTACTGGAGGAAGTCGTAAGCAGGGGTGAGGTATTCGTCGAGAAAAGAGCAGGGGCGTATTACTGCTGGCACAAGGACAGCTATATCCAGAGCCTACTCAACTCCGACCCTAGGTTCAAGCTGACCTATGACATGCTTCGGTCGATTGACGAATCAGTAAGCACGCTTGCGAACAATATCTCTAACCTGTCAAGGTTCGTCCTCGAGATGAAGAATGAACAACAGTCATCTCTGTTCCAGCAACAGCTCGCAAGTGGATCTGAATCGGCGTCGCCTAAACGATCAGCCATTAGCCTGGACGATTTTAGAAGGGAATTCGATCTCGCTCTTGTCAATTTCGCATCCTCGATAGGGTGGGTAGAGTTGGCAAAACTGAGAAATGAGGTATGCGCAAAGTGCAACCTTTCCACCGAAGAGTTCTACCGACTTGTCCAGGACCTGACAGGCCAGAATCAGGACAAGTATGAATTGTCAACTGGCGGCGGTGAGGGCATAATGGTCAGGGGTCTTTTGCACGGATTCGTGAGGTGCATCTAGAAATGTATCCATACAAGCTGGATCGCAATCCCTATCCAAGCAGTCCTACTCCTACTCTTATTGATGCCAAGATTCTCGGAGGCAAGAGGCACAAAGATGCCAAGGCAGCCCTCCTGGCATGCATCGGCGACCTCTCTTCAAAAGTCAGCGGAGGGAACGCGACGGACAAGGACTTTAGGCTTGTGACCGTAATTCAGGACGTAGGTTCTGGCAAGACGCATCTTGCCCTTCACACCAAAGGTTTGAAGGAAGTCACGGATACAGCGGTCATTTCGTTTGTTGACATGTCACAGGTTTCGCCACGCAACATGCACAGCCTCTACAGCGCAATGCTCGCAGGATTTACAGACGACTATGTTGCTTCGCTGAGGGAAGCGATTGTAATGTATCTCGCTGACAAAGGCGATAGGGACGGCGGTTTTGCAAAAAAGATATTCAACTTTGGCTTTATGGACTCCATCAGTGGCAGAACTGTGCGGGACAAGGCCGAGCAGCTACTTCGAAATGACCTAACACCGAACTATTCCGCTGTCATCGAGACGCTAAAATGCGAGCTATCCCCGGTTGAAACTACTATCGCAAAACTGGTCATCGAAGGCAAATTCCGTGCAGACGCGCAAAGCGTTGCCTCTCTTGAAGACATTATTGCCAGCCTGGCGGCTCTTGCCAATCTGAACCTCAGATTCATGAAAAGGCTCACTCTATTTCAGCTAGATGAATTCGACTCTGACAAGGACTCGGTTGATTTCGTAAAGGCCGTAATTAACGCGCACCTGCCGGCGGCCGCACTGATGCTCATATTCACGCCCTCGTCATACGATGAAATACGCCGGTCAAATGTTTCGGTTTTTGACAGGCTCGAAAAGGCGAACTTCAAGATAGACCTTGCGGGATCCAACACGCTGGAGGAAGTTGTTGACATTTCGCTGGAATACTTAAGATACCATGACGCACAAAAGTGCTTTACCGCGCAGGAAGAACGCGACCTGGCAGCAAAGATAAAGGTAATCTATGATGAATTTTCAGACTTTCGCAATGTGCGTTCAATGCTCAACATAATGTACCACGCAACGGAGAACGCCGCAAAGAGAAACGTCCAATCAATAGACGAGCAGGCAATAGACGAAACTATAAGAAATGTCTACCCCGGCCTCAGAATAAGGGGCAGCGTAATGGATGTGCCAATTTCAGATTTTATCAAGATACGGAGAAATTGTAGCGATATGCAGTCCTTGGAGTCAGGAGTCAGAGGCGCCGTAAAAGATCTTGTGAACTATGCACACGAGGTGGGAGTAGTGGCCCGGCCTCAGGCCGCGGAGGGGAAAGGGACGGGCATTGATGTAGTGTTCAGCGACCCGTACGGAACCAAAGTTGCAGTCGCGGTCGTAATAAACAAGGATCATGCAAAAAGCTTTGAACAGATTGCAAACACGCTAAAGTCGACAGGATTTGTCGACAAGCTTGTGATCCTGACTAATGCCAATACGAGTGGCGGAACCAATGGTAGCATGGTCATCAACATCGATAGATGCAAGATAATAGACCTTCTTTATTTCAGCGACAAATACAAGAACAACGATATCATGCAAGACGACTCGCAGCGAGCACTGATGCTTGCCAAATCCATACGTCTCTGCTAGCAGAATATGCTGATATATTGACAACTACATTAGATTGCCTTTGAGCGGGGTATTTCCACATTCTCGTGATGCAATACATTCATTGCACTTGAGAGCAATTTGAAATTATTTTTGTTCTCAATGTGCGAAGCTGTAATCAATTGAGCTTAGCTTTGGATAAATTGACAAGCAAAGTTCTTGTAGAGGGGATAGCCTCCCCATAACAGCAATTTGACGAGTACCTTATCCTACTATGGTCATAGTCCCCTGGTCTTGAGACAGCTATTGGAGGAAAAGTCTCAGCGTCTCGTATACAGCGGAGAATCCGGCTTTCTAGCGGGGCTTGAGGAAATAACAGGGTTGCTGAGCAGGCTCGATCCTGTAGACTCGCCAACTCTGCAGGCAGTCGATGCCAAAGGACAGGATTTCGGAACGTACTACTTGGCGGCTTACTCGGATACTTCAGATATCGAGAGTTCTCTCTCAGTTTACAGGAACGTCAAGAACCTGGTCAGGGTGGTACTACTTATGGATAGGTTCTACGAGGTTGGAAATCAGAGATACAGAAGACTAGGTGAGGCTTTGCTGGCGAGACTCAGGAAGGAGAATGATCCCTACCTGAAGAATGCTCTAAACTTCTCCCTGCGGCAGTTCTGGCCATTCTGGAAATTCGAGCAGTCAACAAAAAATTTGATGGTTCAGGGCCACACGTTCTCGATGAAGGATCTTAGGCACTTCAACCTTTTCAAATCTTCCGATGCCGCACTGATATATGCGCCTTTACTTGAAAGCGTGCTATCGAGCTTCAACCACAATGTTTCTCTGATAATTCACTACAATCAGGCCCTTCAGGATATCGACGACGATCTAGACGACGTGCAGGAAGATTTGCGAGATCAAATGCCAAACATCTTTATCCTTGCAGCTTTGGATAGAGGAGACTCGCATGATTATTCAGAGTTCCACCGACACAGATTGAACATTTCGACGAAATTGATTCTTGGCAGCTCTGCTGGTTCCGTCCTGAGTCTTGTAGACGAATATGCAGCCATGGTGGAAGGTATCTCCGTTCCAGAACAGTTCTACTTCCTAAAGTACCTTTCAAGGCACTACGCGAGGACGATACGAAAAAAACTCGCTGCGAGCAGAATCGATCTTTAGCGCTCCATGAATCAAGGTCCGAATCGCGGTTAGGATTAATGTACAACAGCATTAGGCAATACTTCAAGTTTCTTCTTGCCCACCGGTCAACCTATGTCCGGTTCAACAGACAGCTGCTAATAGGCGAGTTGGCAGGTTTTGGGGCTGGGGTTGTGGTAGCCGAAGTTGCCGCATCGCTGACTGCGGATGAATTCTCGATCTCGGCGTACTCCTCAGGGGCAGATTACATGGGCTCCATACTCGGGTTTCTGGCAGTCTTTTATCATGATAACCGATCTTCGTATCGCAACGATAGCCGCAGCGCAAGGACCAAGAAGATACTGAAAGACGCTCTTAAGCTATGGCCTTCAGTGCTCGCGGCGGACATTGCCTTCATCTTGGTCAGGCCGTACTTTCATTACATCTCACTTACGCTCGGCGTCGAAGCTGGGGTCGCAGCGACCGTAGCTCATTTCCTTGCATTTGGGGTGTTCAATGGCGTGGCTATACTCTCGAGAAGCTTGATAGATTATGCGCGGAGTACGAAGCAGTGAAACGGGATCAACTTGAAATCGTCGGTCTTGCGAAAGTTCAATGAAGAGTTTCAAGGTCAGCTGAACTAGGGGTTGGCTCGGTCGTCCGTGACTGAGCTCTTAGTCTTGCGGTCTCTTCTTTTAGCCTTCGGATAAGAAGCTCGCCACCACGACCAAATAGATCAGCGAATGCCGCCGATACCTTCTTTTCGTCTAGTTCCGGCTGACTGTCAAATGTTATTCCACATTCGATCTGAAGAAAACGGAAGACGTTCTGCTTTTGTTCCCCGTCACCCAAAAGGTCCAGTGTATTGCTTACAGCCCTGAGAAGCAGGTTCGAGTCTTGAGAGGCAGCGCGGTTTTGCCTGTTGCGAGGGTTAACCATAGCATGAGTTCGATAATGTCTACGGTTCCACTATGAGAAAAAATGTACGTATGTTATCGATGTGACATACCGAATTTTATCAGGTTTGCTCGATCATTACAGCTCCATATGAAAATACTGGTCGCGGAGGATGAGGCTAACATAGCGACGCAATACAGGACGGTACTTGAAGAAAATAAGCATCAAGTTCTTGTCACTTATGATGGCGAGCAGTGCCTGCAGGCATACTACGATGAGCTGGACAAGTTCGTCCAGGAGAAGGCGTCAGGCAAGACGCGTAAGAAAGCCCCATTTGATGCGGTAGTCCTTGATTATAGAATGCCAAAGAAGGATGGCATGGAGGTAGCAAGGGAGATCCTTGCAATGGAGCCCAAGCAACGAGTTCTATTCGCATCAGCGTACGTTGTTGATACTCTTGTCGAATCGGTAAAGAACCTGCAACAGGTAGTTGAACTACTGCAAAAGCCCTTCGACCTCTACGAGTTTGTCGATCTTTTGGAAGACAAGCATATCTGGGC
>JANWIX010000059.1 GCA_025449675.1 Nitrososphaera sp.
GGAGACATCGCGGGCCTGCAGGTGGTCAGGATCATAAACGAGCCAACGGCCGCGTCACTCGCCTACGGACTCGACAAGGCCAACAAGGACCTAAAGATAATGGTCTTTGACCTTGGAGGGGGAACTTTGGACGTAACCATAATGGAAATGGGCGGCGGGGTCTTCCAGGTAAAGAGCACATCGGGCGACACTCAGCTGGGCGGCACAGACATGGACAACACCCTGGTCCAGTTTGTCGTTCAGGAATTCCGCAAGCAGTCGGGGCTTGACGTGTCAGGCGACAAGGCGGCCATGATGAGGATCAGGGAAGCTGCGGAAAAGGCCAAGATAGAACTCTCCAATGTCGTCAACACCGAGATCAACCTGCCTTTCCTTGCCTACGACGCTTCGTCAGGACCAAAGAACTTTGTCTTGCAGCTCACAAGGTCAAAGCTCGAAGAATTGCTGAGGCCCATAATAGAGCGCTGCAGACAGCCGATGACCCAGTCGCTTGCAGACGCCAAGTTGACCCCTGCAGAAGTTGAGAAGGTAATCCTCATTGGCGGCCCTACAAGGATGCCCATGGTCAGGCAGTTCGTAGCTTCGGTGATGGGAAAAGAGCCCGAGCGTGGTGTTGATCCGATGGAGGCAGTTGCGATGGGAGCAGCGATTCAGGGAGCTATTATCGCCGGGGACGTTGCGACTGACATACTGCTTGTGGACGTCACCCCGCTTACGCTGGGAGTCGAGGTCCTTGGCGGGCTGAAGGAGCCACTCATAGACCGTAACACTACCATCCCGACAAAAAAGAGCAAGATCTTTACAACGGCAGCTGACTACCAGACTGCCGTCACAATCCATGTGGTGCAGGGAGAGCGACCAATGGCATCTGACTGCGTGTCGCTTGGAAATTTCAACCTGGCGGGGATACCGCCGGCGCCAAGGGGCGTGCCGCAAATTGAAGTCACATTTGACATTGACGCCAACGGAATCATGAATGTCGCCGCCAAGGACATGGCTACGCAGAAGGAGGCCAAGATCACCATAACGGCGAACAACAAGCTGTCCAAGGACGAGATTGAAAAGCTAAAGCGCGACTCGGAGCAGTTTGCAGAGGCGGACAAAAAGAAAAAGGAAGAGGTGGAGATCAAGAATGAGGCTGACAACCTGCTCTACGCCGCAGAAAAGCTGGTGAAGCAAGACCTGAAGGACAGGATAAGCGCCGAGAATGTGGAGAAGGTGAACAGGGCTTCCCAGGAACTGCGGGACGCGATGGCAGGCAGCAACATTGAAGATGTGAAGGCCAAGATCCAGGCGCTAAAGACTGTCCTGGGCGAGATCAGCACCCAGGCATACCAGAGCGCCGGTGCGGCGCCGGGACCTTCTGCAGGCAGCACACCAGGCCCGCAGGCTGAAAGCCCTACTTCGGGCTCGACAGAAAGCGCCGCAGGGCCAAATCCATCACCATGAAAACAGTATAATAATTGAGAAACCAGACATCACGCATCGCAAAAGGTGGATAGAGTGAGCAGCGGCGAGCGCGATTATTACGAAGTCCTTGGCTTACAAAAAAACGCCAGCACGGAAGAAATCAAAAGCGCATACCGCAAGCTCGCGCTGCAGTACCATCCAGATCGCAACAAGCAGCCGGGGGCGGAAGAAAAATTCAAAAAGATTTCCGAAGCCTACGCGGTGCTTTCGGACCAGGAAAAGCGAACCCGCTACGACACCGTGGGCCATGTCGAAGAGGGAGAAGCGTTCCGCGGGTCGGAGGCCAACTTTGAAGAGGTATTCCGCGACATCGGCTTTGGAGGCTTTCGCGACATTTTCGAGCATCTTTTTGGAGGGGCGCGCCGGAGCGGCTTTGGCGAGGATCTGTTCGGAGGCTTTGGAGGCTTTCGGCGGCAGAGGGGACGCGATATCGTTTTCGAAATGGAACTTGACCTTGAAGACGTGCTGAATGGGAGAAAGGAAGAAGTTGAAGTACCGCGGCTTGAAAAGTGCAAGGTTTGCGGAGGAAGCGGAGCAGCGCCGGGAACAAAACTCCGCAGGTGCACGGTCTGCAACGGCGAAGGTCAGACAAGGCGGGTATACAACCAGAACAGTTTCTCGACGTTCGTGACCCTCGAGCCATGCAGGACATGCCATGGCAAGGGCCAGATAATCGAACGAATCTGCAGCAACTGCAGGGGCAACGGAAAGACAAAGCAGACAAAAAAGATCAGGCTCGAAGTCCCTCCGGGGGCCGAGGATGGCATGGCATTTCAGATGCGGGGAGAAGGCGAACCCGCTGACCAGGGCGGCGCGCCCGGAGACCTGGTTGTTCGAATAAGAGTAAAGCAGCATCCTCAGTTTGAGCGACTTGAAGATGGACATGTTCTTTACAAACTCGACGTGATGTTCACCGACCTCGCTCTAGGCATCGAGACCAAAGTTCCTACGCTTGATGGTTCAGAGAAGGTAAGGATACAGCAGGGAACACAGCCAAATACTGTCATGCGGCTCAAGGGCAAGGGCCTTCCTCGTTACGCAGGTTCGGGCCGCGGAGACCAACTAGTGAGGATAAATGCAAAGTTTCCGTCAAAGCTGACCGACAGACAAAAAACTCTCCTCAGGGATCTGGGCAGGGAATTCCAGAACTGAGGTAAATGCTTTAATAGAATTCACGTACAATTTAGATCATGTCGTCACCATTTGATGAATGGTTTGGTCCACGAAGAAAGCGCATCAGCTCCTGGTTTCCCGATGTTGACGAAATGATGAAGGGGATGGAGAAAATGATGCAGGAAGCTTTCAAAAATGTAGAGCAGCAAGTGCCAAAGAACCTTATCCGCGAACGCAAAATGGACGACGGATCGGTCGTCCGTGAGATGGGTCCCATAGTGTATGGTTATTCTGTGAAGATAGGGCCTGATGGCAAGCCTGTAGTGCGCAAGTTCGGCAACATTGACGCGTTTCCTAACCTCCTTGGCGGCGGCATGGCGGTCAAGGAAGAGCGCGAGCCTCTGGTAGATATTATCAAAGGCGAAGGGGAACTCCGCGTTGTCGCAGAAGTTCCGGGAGTAAGCAAAGAAGATCTGCGGGTCAGCGCAAACGAGAATTCGATAACGATAGAGTCCGTTACCGGCCAGCAAAAGTACCACAAGCGAGTAGATCTGCCAGATATCGTCGATCCAAAGACAGCGAAATCAACATACAAAAACGGCATCCTGGAAGTTTCGTTCAAGCTAAAGGACAAAGGCAGCGGCGGAGTATCTATCAATATCGACTGAGCGCAAAAGAATATTATTGTAGTAAGAAATTAGCAACGAGCGTGTGCGGGGGTTGCCAAGCCCGGTCAACGGCGTGAGATCAGGTTCTGACACGAAGCTCAGATGTTATGAATTGACTGGGATACCTCATCCCTTAGGGGTTCGTGGGTTCAAATCCCACCCCCCGCACTATTTTAGTTCTCTCATTATATGGTTTCAAATTTTAAACTCCGCTCGCGTTTACTAGTAAAAACAAGCTTATGCCACAGGCATGACTGCCCCTACTTTTGGCGATAGAAATCAGTCGCCGTTAACAGTATGCATTAACCAATAATGTTTGTAATATGTGATGACCCCCTCCCCCCAAGGTGCCTGTTTCATTATTAACAAGAAATGAAAGCTGCCGGCAATGGACAATAGGCAGACTTTACAGTATCTTTGCGGCCTGTGCAATACAATCCTTAAAGAGTCAGAATGCTTGGACATAGACCCGCGCAGAGTTACAGAACCCTGCCCGAACTGCGGCCATTCACTAGCTTCCACTCTAACCATCAACCGACCGTGCAAACCTATTGAGCCTGTCGTCTTCCATGTAGCAACCACTGTTAAGGCTCTCACGTTTGACGTCAAGCAACTGGACAGTTTCTATTCTGGCATCAGGACAGGGGAGACACTCTGCATAATTGGACGCCCTGCCATGACCCTTGTCACAAGATTATGTGTGCGCGCGCTGCTGCCAAAACGACAGGGCGGTCTGCAGTCACAGGTTCTTTTTATCGACGCAGGAAACATGTCTGACATCTACCAGTGCGTAAGTTTTGCCCGGCAGTACGGCATGGATCTGATGAAGGTTCTTGACGGGATAATTGTGAGCCGGGCGTTTACAATCCACCAGCTTGCCTCTCTGGTCATAGCAGAGCTGCCAGAGGCTATGAAGCGTTTTGGAGCAGGTTTGGTAGTCATTTCCGGTCTATTGAGGATGTTCTTGGAAGATCCGCAGGTTGATAAGAAGGAAGCCCGGCGACTGCTCGGTGAAATGATGATCGCAGTGGAAAGAATCTCGCGCGACGCCATGGTTGTCGTTTCTACTGAAGAAACCGGTGACTATGAAGACATCTTTGAGCAGTTCAAAAATAGGCTGGAATTGTGCGGTAATGCAACCCTTATGGCAAGTGCTACTTCCAAATACAGGTCCAAGAAGTTTTCTATACCCGAAAAGGTGCTCAAGATGGTAAAGGTGGAATAGCATGGGCCGCACAGTGCCGTCGTTCAGACTTGCGCAGATATATGAAGAATCTGAATGGAAGGAATTCAGAAATGCACTTTCAAAGTCAGAGAGAAAAGAGTTTGATAGTATGTTTGCGACTTCCCAGCTGTACATTTCTGCATGTTCGTACGCAACCAAGCCCGTCCTGATACAGCCAATCTTGATGTCCATGATCTTCCACCACTACAAGCAGCTGCTCGACATCTCAAAGACGCTGTCAGAGGACGCGGTCAATGAGTCTATTTCCAGATAAGGACATCCTGCCGAGAGAGATCGGATCTTGGAGGGGATTTGCCGACAGCCTCAGGGCTGAAGACCGGGAGTTGTTCAACATGATGTTGGACGAATGTTATGCCTATGCAGCTGCAATAAACGCAAAGGGCGAGCCCTTTCCTGCAGAGGCCCTCCTGATGGCACTGGTGTTTGCGCAGCATAAGATGATAGACCTGCTTGTAAAGGCGGTAAAAAGGCATGAAAGGCTGGCTCTTTGACGCCTACCCTTCAGCCGGTAAGATGGTATTCTGGCTCAAACAGCAGGACGGAAGATGCGTCAGGCTTGAAGACGCGTGGACACATTCCATCTTTCTTGCAGTCGACGACAGGGCTGATTTCAATATCCCGTTACAATGCCCTGACTGCAGGCGATATGTAAAGAGTCACAACATAGTCCAAAAGTACGAGCGCATAGCCGACCCGGAAACGTCTTGGGTGCTAAGGTTCACTCTGACAGACTCGTCCAACGCGGTGAAGCTTGCCCGGGAGATAGAGTCGCACGGCAACTTTAGCAGGTTCAGGCTGTACAATGTCGACCTGTTGCCGGCACAGGCCTACTTGTACGAGCACGACTTGTTCCCATTAGCGCTTTGCAACGTTACTGCGGGGGACCAATTGCAATGGGAGTTGCTCGACGACGTCTGGGCGACTGACTATGTCATCCCAGATTTCCGGACAATCCAGCTAGACATCAGGCTGAAAAAGGAAGGCGCCCTGCCAAAATTCTCTGACAGGCTTGCTGCCGCCCGCATCAAAGACAAGGAGGAAGAATACGAAATTTCCGGCGATTCGGAAGCCGAGATCCTTAAGGGACTTGAAAGCGAAGTCGAGAGGCTGGACCCGGACATCGTCTTTACAGAACACGGCGACGCGTTCATCTTTCCATATATTCTCCATAGGGCCGGCGAAAATGGAGTATCGCTGTCACTTGGCAGGGAAAAGGGCGCGCTAAAAAAGTCTGCCAAAGAAGGCACGTCGTACTTTTCTTACGGCAAGATACATTTCAAGCCATCGTCTGTACAGCTAAAAGGGCGCGTGCATATAGACATCAGCAATTCCTTTTCAATCGACGAGACAGGCCTGCAAGGCCTGTATGAGGTGACAAGGATATGCCGCATGCCTCTGCATACGTCGTCCCGCGCGTCTATCGGCAAGTGTCTGAGCAGCCTCCAGTTCTACCAAGCAGCCAAAAGCGACATGCTGATACCCTGGAAGCCTTCTGTCGCAGAGCACTTCAAAACCTACGGGGAACTGCTGGTTGCAGACAGAGGCGGCTTCATCTTCGAGCCCAGAACAGGAGTGTTCGAGAATGTGGCCGAGTTTGACTTTGCATCCCTCTACCCTAGCATAATGTACCAAAAGAACATCTCCGCCGAGACGGTCAGGTGTAAATGCTGCCCGGACTCGAAGGAGCGGGTCCCAGAGCTTGGCTACAACATATGCGAAAAGAGGCAGGGCGTAGTCCCCAAGGCCATAAAGATAGTCATAGAAAAACGGGCAAAATACAAGGAGCTGATAAAGACTGTAAGCGGCAAAGACAGAGAGGTGTATGACGCCCGGCAGACAGCACTAAAGTGGATAAACGTTGCCACCTTCGGTTATCTCGGCTTTAACAACGCCAAGTTCGGCAGGATAGACGCGCATATCGCGGTGTGCGCCTTTGATAGGACGGTGTTTCTTCAGGCAACACGGATCGCAGAGAGGCAGGGATTCAGGATATTGCACGGCATAGTTGACTCGCTGTGGATTCAGAAAAGGGGCGCTACTGAAAGAGATTACGTGGAATTGAAAAGTGCAGTCAAGGAAGAAACAGAGTTTTCCATGTCGTTTGAGGGTGTCTACAAGTGGATAGTTTTTCTGCAATCCAAAGAGAACAGCGACCTTCCGGCAGCCAACCGCTATTTTGGCGCCTTTTCGGACGGCAGCGTGAAGATAAGGGGGATAGAGGCCCGTAGGCATGATACCCCTCCTCTTTTTACAAGGTTCCAGCATAAGGCACTGGGGATAATGGCAAAGGGCGACAGCATCTCTGAAGTCAAGTCCCTGATGCCCGAGGTTCGACAGACCTTTGAGCACTTTGCTGCTGACATTAGGAGCGGCCGGGTTGCAATAGAGGACTTGGTGTTTACGAAACAGCTGTCCAAGGACGCCGGTCAGTACCACAACAGGAACACGATAGAAAACAACTCGATTTCCCAGCTTTTCAATGAAGGCAAGGCATTGAAGGCGGGACAGACTCTGCGATACGTTATAACAGACTACAAACGGCGGCGGACGGTTCCTGTAGAGCTCATTGATGACAGAACATCCGTTGACGTTGAAAGATATATCGAGCTACTTGCAGAGGCATGCAATTCACTGACAGCTTATTTCGGATTCAAGACTACGCAAAAATAAGCAGGGCGTCGGAGGAACTCGACCTAGTTTGGGTTACTAGTAAGTTACAAAACTTTCCAGAATGCCTTAAATGCACGTATATTGCGACAGCCTCTAATGAGTAATGACGATGTCGAAGCTAGACACTTTGATATTGGAACAACTTCAATTAGATTAGTGCGCGTAGGCAATGTCATTCAGATCCTGTTTAGCAGTTCACTCGAAGCAAAGTTCCTTTATAGGGAATTGGCAGAAAAGTATAAACGAGCAGAAGACAAATTAAAAGGCGCCTAACTTTGAAAAATCTCTCGGAACGTAAGAAGGCCGAACTTCGGCTTATAGCCGAGCTTACACTTGAAGCAACGTTGGGGGCAGAAGAAAAGCTGTCAAAGCTTGCTAGAAGCAAGCCTACCGCATAGTCCCAAGGAATTCTTACTACTAAAAACAAGCGTAAATCCCCACACACCCCAAGTACCATTCTACTAGTTCATGAGTTGTGCCTCTGACCTGCCCGCGCAATAGCCCTGCTGCGCAATTTTGGCTATAAGGGCAGGTTTAAGTCGCGACCAATCCTCGCTGGCCAAATGACATACGGAGCGCCGTTTCAAGGTCTTGGTGAGCAACAAAGCGCAGTGCCTTTTCAGATTTCTTTGTGTCCGCGCAACTGTGGAGTATGTCACCTTTTATCGCCGCGCCATAAACAGGTGCGACATCGAGGCCGTGAATACGGATCATTTTTCGCGCAAGATGGTCAATGCTGGTCGGTTTCCCTGTGCCTACGTTAAACTCTCCCGATAATTCGGAATTCACAGCGAGGATTACGCCACCGACTACATCTGAAACATGAATAAAGTCTCTTGTCTGCTGGCCGTCGCCGTGAATCACGGGGGGCTGCTTCTTGGATAATCGTTCTGTGAACCTTGTTATCACTCCTGCATATTCTGGGCTCTGGCCCCTGCCATAGGCATTAAAGAAGCGCAACGATACCGCATTGGAGATCTTGCCGCTCTTCTTGTAAGAAGCAACCAACACCTCGCCAGAGATCTTGGTCGCACCATAGGGAGAAAGCGGATGAAGAACACATTCTTCAGGCGTAGGAACTACATCGGCGTCGCCGTATACAGCGGCCGAGGAAGCAAGGACAAAGGTCTGAACACCGTTATTGGCACACGCCTCCAGTACCGAAAGCGTTCCATTGACGTTGACATCGATGGTCTCGGCAGGGTTGCGGATGGAATCTACGACACTAATCTTCGCAGCGAGATGGACGCAGGCGTGTGCTCCTTCACGCTTTACAATATCTGAAATCGCCTGTCTATTTCTGATATCTTCTTTGTAAAAAGCAATCGCGGGCGGCAGATGATTGATCCTTTTCTTGCTGTTCTGATTGGACAGATCATCAATTATAGTGATCCTGCAATCCGGATCCTCTAGCAGTTTTTGTGACAAGATGGTGCCCGATGAATCCAGCGCCGCCAGTGACTAGAATTCGTCTTAACTTGCCCAAATACGCAGATGCACCTCGGAGAATAATCGCGTCTCTTTGCAGGATAAAACATTCTGTATGTCAATCCTTCTTCAGACAACTTGAAAAATGGACTCTACTCATTCGCGGAAGGATGTCTTTTTACTTATCCAAGAAGGTGTTCAAAAGAATCCCGAGGACTGCAGCAGATCGCTATCCCGCGTCCACCTTCTTCCAATGTCGGTGCGATAGAACATGTTTGGTATCATGATGTTTGACACCCTGTTATACGCCTGGTTTCGTGCATCTTCCATAGTGTGAGCCGAGCCTGTCACGACCAGACTATAGCCAGATCTCCCGGCTACACGCCAATCGTTCTCGATTCTCTTGACCTCGCCCAGATGTACGCCGTCGGTATTGTTTTGCTTCTTGAAGAGTATCGCAGCGTCTTCTGAATACTTCTTGAAGGTACGTTCGTCGTTAAAGGGGAAGGGCGGCACAGCTATCACCACTCCGACCTGAAACCCCCTCTTTGTCCGAAGCTCGGTCGCTTCGCCGGCGGCAAGTGAGAAGAGGAACTTGCCCCATTCGCTCGTTACGCCCTCCATCTGGATCGATATGGTCGGATAGCCGAACCTTGATGTGAATTCAAGAGGGTAGATCGACTTTGTGTTCGCTATGCAGTTAATGTCTATGTAGCCAACATACTTGGATTCGACTAAGCGTTCTTTCATTTTTGCCAAGGTCAGGTCGAATATCCTGCTGTTTGGAGACCACAGCATTGAAGTATTGCCACACCAGTAAGGCTTGCCGTTTCTCCGCACATACAATATGTGGTTCTTTACGGTCGCGCAATAGACCTTGCCTTCATACTCTACTATCTTCATGTCTCGCTTGTCGAGCCAGGAATCGAGTTTCTTCACCCTTTCCAGGACCTCATACTGCGGCCGTGCGGAAACTGCAAAATGATCCTTTATCCAAATCGTGCCATACCGCTCTCTTGCCTTGACAATCCCTACCCTACCAATCTTCAACAATAGCTCCTGGATATCGTCGGCAAGCTTTTTTGAGGATGTGTAAAAGATCCTAAAGCCATTTTTCATCATCGTGGCATCGCCCAGCGCGAACCAGTCAAGGCATATTCCGATTTGCCTTGGGCTCAGTTCCTTGACGAACTGCGGGATAAATTTCTGGTAGGATTTGCCAAACCCTGCTAGATAGGAGTGCAGCTGTTTGTCATAGTAATAGAACTCATTCTCTCCACGAGAGAACTCAAATGGCAAGCGATCCAGCAACTCTTCTATCATCTTTGTCTTTTCTGGATTCTTTTGGGCAATGGATACTTTGTAGCCACTTGATACCGATCCTTCGGCAATCCAAATGCCGACGAATGCAAGCCAGTCATCCATCGGAATTTGGATCTCTTGCGACTGATGTAGCATAACTGCCCTGCCTTCATAATGCGCTAAGGCCACTGACGGCAGGACGAATGTTTTCTGTTCTACACCTATCCACATGCCGGTCCTCTTGATGATTGACTGATACTGCAGGTCTCTCGCCTTGACAAAAGTAAACCTGCCGCTGCCGTTCTTTGCATTCTCCTGCGTGCAGACATACATGTTGTGGTCAAGCGTTACGGCGATGTCCAAAGTCCGGTTCTGTATCGAAACAAGTTTCTTGTGGTGGCTGTAGCTCACCAGGGCCTCCGGCTTGTTGAACTCTATCCTGTGATCGAGCGGATTTAGAGTGCATATACTATCCTCATAGTTGAGGTCCGCAAAGAATTTCCAGCCGCAGTCCGTCAGGACCTCGGTCTGGTAGTCATAGCATCCCATCTCGCCAGTGCTTGGGCCGATTTCCCCGGGGAAAAGGCGTTTGTGCTCAAAGTTAATGTTTATCGGCCTTACGAAATCGTTTCCGTTAAAGAACGCCCCAACGCCTACTTCTACCCCAGACGCGTACTTTTGTATCTGAAAGTACTTTATCTTGTTTGACCAGTTTTTCTTGTAGTGCGCCAGGACATTTATCACGTCGTTGCCGTCCTCTTCCTGTCCTACGAATAGCAGCTCTTTTTCGTTCTGGGCCCTGCCGCTTGGCTTTATGACGTATCTTTCCGGGTTTGCCTGGACGAATTTTATCGCTTCGTCGAAATCAGAAAAGTTCCAGCTTGGGAGTATAGAGACTCCCACCTTTGCAAGTTCCTGCTGCCCAAATTCCCTGTCATTTTCAAGTTTGTCTGTAAAGATGCTGCCGCCAACCACCTTTTTGCCCTCGGCTCTCAGCTTGTCTGCTGTTTTGCCAAAACCAATGTCGTCGAAAACTATTACGTCTGCCCAATCCACAAGATTCTCCCATGCATCCGCCTTTTCCACAAAACCGTCTCCAACATCTTTTTCCGTGTCGCTCTGGATGTGGAACTTTACTTCATTATTCTCCTGCGATATTCTGTATGCGAGATCCACGCTCAAGGCTTCAGGAGCTACGAATAGAAACTTCATCCTATATCATCGTGATCGTGCATGACATCGATTGCAACATCAGTATATTATTACAGAAGTTAATAAAATTTTTTTATTCAGCGGCAGTTGGCGCACCACAATAATCATGATGGGTTGATCAGCTGACTGCAAGTGCCCTTACTTTGGAATCAGCATGACGTTTTTTCTGTCTGTTACCTAATTTACATACACAGAGTTTTGCGCAGCTCTATTCTTTCAAGAGGATGAGAGCGTTAGCCACACAGGCAGCGCCAATAGGGGCATGGGCCACGAAAATAGTGTCGCAGATTGCCATCGGCTTTACACTCGTCGCCACTGCATTTGCCGGAGCAATTTTTGCATTACCTTATTTTGTTAATATCGGCAGATCAGCCGCGGACTTGATGCCAATAATCCTGGTCATCACCTTGGCTGCAGCTGCGGGGATCGGAGCGATGCTGGCAAGATCTGTCCTGCTGCCCTTGAAAGAACTAATCGAGGGATCAAAATTAGTCGCCAAGGGAAACATGAAGCAAGAGTTTCATCGCGGCGTGATAAGCAAGAGCCGGCTGAGGAATGCTGACGACCTTTCGCGTGTTGTGCTGGCTTTTGAGATGATGAGGCGCAAAGTGCTAGAGCTCGAGAAA
>JANWIX010000060.1 GCA_025449675.1 Nitrososphaera sp.
CAGCCAAAACAAAAGCCAAAAAAAGGGTGTCACTTCCATTCCTGCAACCTTCTTACGCGTTACCGTTACGCTAAATTAGCGCGTGCACTTGCTCATGCCCGCTTTGGATCATAAGCGGACATGTGCAGTGCAAGAAGGAATGTCCGCTTTGCCCCTGAAAGCGGACATCAAAGTAGCCCATACCCGCTAAGGACGATGCCCTAGTGTCGGCGGTCCGCGCCGGGGTGTTCGACCTCGGACCGGCTGCTAGATCTGGAAAATGTCGACGGACACAATCATCAAACTAATAATGAGCGACCAGACGCTCGACGAATCCCGAGATCGACCTCGCGCGCCCTTCCGTTGTTTCGCAAGTATATGCCAAGCTCAGGTCGCTTGGTGAGTTGCGCCGCATAGAGTCCGCCCAAGGCCGATACGAAGCGACCTGCACGCGCGAGCAAATTGTCGGCAAGCTCGACCATGAGTGAATTGGGCCAAGCGTGGGGGCGTGTCTGAAGCACGCGCGAAAAAATCGTTTCCTCATCCTCATCGGGGCGACAAATTGCAAGAAGGATTGCCATGGCAGCTGTCGACCGCGAGATACCCATGTGGCAATGGACGAGGAGATGTGGCCTGCTCTCTCCGCTGTCCTCGACTATGGATTCACCTAGCGCCACGATTTTGCGAATATCCTTTATTTCCGGAAGAACGGTGTTGGGACCAGCATCGATTTCATCGTGAAAATACAAAATCACGCGCCCGTGCGGCGGATACTTGCTGAATGCATCTGGCCCAGGATTGCCCGGATCCAGTATCGACAGAACATGCGTAACGCCGCTTGGGCTATAGCGATCGAGTTCGCTTAGCCCACAGATTGTCGTGAAAAATTCCGTTGATTTTGCCATCATCCCCTAGAACAAACCCGCGCCCGTCCCTTGGTAGTCACTATCCGCACGCTCAAGCCTCTCGCACGACGCGCATATTAGGATGTTTCGGAGTTAGTTCATGCACAGGATTCACCTTATGCCGCCGATCGTCCGAGGGCAAAGAGTGATATTTCAATGGAGAATCGAACCTCACTCTCCCCTGTATAAGCAGACTCATTTCTCCGTCCAATTTCCATCTTTTCTCAACCTGACAAAAGTTCCCGACCGCCTCTGGTGGGATTTTCTCGTCATGTGTCTGCACCCGCACTGGCTGCTATTGCGTCCGTGTGAAGTCCATCTTCCACTCAAGTTGGGCAAACCCCTGATACAGTTCTGGCTTCAAATGCTGCGCAACGCGGCAGACACACTCGATGCTTATGGACCTCCCAACAGCACATCGGATCTCGGAGTTGTTATTGTCGACGGCGATATTCGGATTCCGTATGCGGTTGTCGCCGGATCAGGCTATGGAACGGCCTTCAGCGGAGGGAAAGATAGCCTCCTTCAGGCAGCGCTACTTTTTGAATTGACAGAGCGACCTCTGCTAGTCGCGACCACCTCTCCGATGCCGCCTCTTGCTGACCATGTAACGGCGCGGCGACGCCAGGTGCTCGCGGCCATACAGGCGCGCCGAAACCCCCTTTTTGTCGAGACAATCAGTGATTTTCGCAGTGCCTGGGATAATTCTTTTGCAGGCCAGCTCGGGTATCGCCTTGCGGTCAATGAACTCACTGACACGTTTCTTTATACAGGTAGCCTCTTAGCCGCAGGAGCGGCGCTCGGATTTACGCATCTTTTTGTAGCCTCGGAAACCGAGATTCAGGAAAGCGCCGTGATTGATGGGAAGATTGTTCAGCATAGTCATTTCATGTACTCGGCCGCCACGCAGCGTGCGCTCGCGGGGATTTTCTTGCCCTATGGGCTTAAGTTTAGCTCGCTAACTTGGCCCCTTTATTCAAAGCAGGTCCAGCAGCTCCTTTGGCGTCGATATCCTGACCTATGCGATCTGCAATATTCCTGCTGGCGTGTCGGCGCCGACCAGGAAACCTGCAGCGGGTGCGAGCAGTGTCTTCGGGTCGCTGTCACAGCGTTGGAAATGGGAGATGATCCGCAACGTATGGGCATCGATCTGTGCAAGTTATTCAAATTTGCGAGCACGTGGCAGCCGACGACACCTCGGTACACTTCTTATAGTCTCCCCCAGGATGACGCCGCCGATTTGGTGGGCGCTCGAGTGGTCGATAGCATTCGCCGCACATCGATTGCGCACGTCGGAAAGACAATCACAAATTTGCGTACTGGACGTATGTCTCTGCTCAATGTCATTAAGACCATGTGGCGTTTTCGCAATCTTCAAAGACGCTTTCGCCATTTTCCAGAACCCCGTCGCATGGGCGTTCGAGAGGCGTTTTTCGACTGGCTGGACGACGACCTGCGGAGCTCATTGGTCGCAATTTACAAGTCCTATTTCCTCGTTGAGCCACGTCACGAACACCAGTTAACTTTTGAACGAAGCCGCACACTCACCGCACGTGCTGTATCTCTATTGGAATGATCACATGCAGGAGCCATCAGTAATTTCTAGTGCAGATCTCGCTCTCATTAGGGACTTCATACCGGGCAAGGAACCGATTCTGTCCCGTTGCAAGAGCGGACCTCGCAAGTCAAAAGTCTACAGCGTTGCGGAAACAAGTCTGCGCGGAAACGAACGCATCTATCTGAACGAATGCGTCGACTCGAACTGGATATCGTCGAAGGGGCCTTTCGTCCGTAGATTCGAGGAGCAATTCGCGCAGCAGGCGGGATGTGAATTTGCGGTCGCATGCGCTAACGGGACCGCAGCACTACACCTAGCGCTTGCAACCCTCGGCATCGGCCCGGGAGACGAGGTCATTTTGCCGACATTCACAATGATCGCAACAGCCAACGCTGTGCGTTACACCGGCGCGACTGTCAAACTCGTCGACGCCGAACCAAAATATCTCAATATTGACGTCGAGCAACTTGAGGCTGCCATAACGCCACAAACCAAGGCGATCATCGCAGTTCATACTTACGGTCATCCCGCTCCGATGCACCGGCTGCAGAGGATCGCACGCGAACGGAACCTGCATTTGATTGAAGATGCGGCCGAGGCGCACGGGGCGGAGATTCTTGGTCAACGCGTCGGCAGCTTCGGTGTCGCGGGTACCTTCTCATTCTATGGAAATAAAATTGTAACCACAGGCGAAGGCGGCATGGTGACAACAAATAACCGCCAATTTGCAGACCTGGCAAGGCGGCTGTGCAATCATGCCTTTCATCCGGAGCAGCATTTCTGGCATGAATTTGTGGGGTTCAACTACCGCATGACAAACCTGCAGGCTGCCGTCGGCCTGGCACAAACAGAGCGCTTCGACGAAATCGTGAACGCAAGGCGACGCGTGCGCACATGGTACGATAAACAATTAAAACTGATTCCCGGCATCCAGACGCCACTCGAGTCAAATGACTGTAAATGCGTTTTCTGGATGTACTCTGTCAGGATCGATTCAAAATTCGGATGCTCAAGTCACGAGCTGCGCACCCTGCTGGCACAGCGAGGAATTGAAACGCGATCATTTTTCGTTCCAATGCACCTTCAACCGATCTATTACAATCAGTTTCGGGGCCGTCGCTTCCCGGTTGCCGAAGACCTTTGCCGCTCAGGATTTTATTTGCCCACACACGAGAGTCTTGAAGAATCCGATATTGAATGGATTGTTCAGCAGATTGCGGACATTCACGGCGAACAAATGGGGCGATCGAGATAAGCCATTGCCCTCCAGATTACGGATCTGACATTGCTTGAATTTCCACGAGTCGACGTTGCGCTTTTATGCCAATAGCTGGCAGGAGATTGAATATATTCGGTGCGGTCCTTGCCGTAGCGGCAGTTCTTCTTTTGTTAGTCCGAGCGCTAAGCCGTTTTGACGACTCTTGGGATGGCACCTACTACCATCTTGTGTTCTCGGCATTTCGCGCACGCATCCTGACGTTCGAGACCTTCCAGCCTCTCCCGTTCATCGCCTCGCTCTACAACTCATTTCCGCCGCTGCTTGATATCGTCCGCGGATACGTTTGGCGGATTACGGGATCAATTCTCATACTGCAGAGTTTCAATCTCGCCGCAATCGCGGCACTGGTGACCTTCTGGAAATGCCGCTTTGGCCTGAGTATTCGCTGGAGCATTATTGCCATCTTATCGGTACCTCTGATTCAGATCAGCGCTACCGCTCTCTACGTCGACACGTTCGTCAATTGTATTTTCGCAATACCCCTGTCGGCTTTGTCCGTCGCGTTTATCGATCGGCGGCCACTCAACAGGAACGAAGTCGTCTTATCCTTGGTCGCTCTTGCCGTTTGCGGCAACGTCAAGCCTCAATTTATTGTTCTAGGTACCGTTCTTTTGACTGTCTTATGTATTTTTCAAACGTGGTACTTGTCGCAGCAAGGTAGCCGCAAGGAGTTAGGCTGTTTCCTTGGGCTTGCCGCAATCTCGTACTTCGTCGTTCCTGCGACGGGAATTCACAACCTACTTGTGCACGGAAATCCGATTTACCCTTTGGCGATTTCAGTCCTCGGTAAAAGTTTGCCAGGAATGTTCCCGCCTGAGGCAGCGTGGAAAGCGCCCGACTACCTCGCACATGTCTCGCAGCCTGTAAGGTGGTTTGCGTCCATCCTTGAATTTCGCGCATTTGAGGGAGCTGAAATCCCATATACGATTGATCAGTTCAATCCGATCCCGATCGGAACCATGCCGGATATCGTTTCGCGACCGCCGTCGATGCGGATGGGCGGTTATTTTTTTCCACTGGTACTCACTCTGTTTATGTGGCTCGTGGTTTTTACCCGGCACTACACCGCAACCGAGCGCTTGCGCTGGCTTATTCCGTTGATTTGCGTTTCATTTGTCGCGTTCGTGCCCGGCTCAAATGAGCTGCGATATTATTCTTTTTGGATGCTAACTTTGATCTTCTTGTGTTTTTTAGCGGCAAACAGGGCCAGCGAATATGTCGGTCTGTTTCATGGATCCCTGGTCGTGGCATTTATTTCTGTCGGCATGATAACGGGCTGGCGTTATTTTGATCCCCGGCCATACAGTGTGCAGGATCACATACGAAAGCACGGCATG
>JANWIX010000061.1 GCA_025449675.1 Nitrososphaera sp.
GCTGAGCAGAGTTTGCCCTAGGCAAGTCTCAGCAGAACCAGAACATGAACCTTCTGCCAAGAATATTCGCCGTCAGCCTGAGGCATTTTTGTTAAGTTGCTGTGATATAATTAATAAATATAACGCTGGGGCTTGCGTCGCGACTGCCATTGATGATCCTTCTTGAGGCAGACTGCACAGAAACAACAAACACTCCATCTTTTCTGGAGCCTGTTGGGAATGACGAGCCAAGTGGCTACGCGTGGTTCACGGTCTGCATCGACCCGTCGAATGGGACATGCGTATACTACATAATGTTGCATGGTCCAATAATGCGTAGTTTACGGCAATCGACTTACCGGGGGTTAACACTTATAAAATGCTGTAGAATGTTCCAATTTCTATACATGACTGACAAACCTCCGCCACCGCCAGAGAAACCGAAATCATTGATGGACGAGTTTATCGGCTTTCTAAAGACCTTTGGAATTATTGGCCTAGCCATTGCGTTCGTGATAGGCGCGGCCGCATCAAAGCTAGTTACTGCGTTTGTAACTGACATTATCAACCCAATCGTCGGTTTGGCATTGCCTTCGGGAGACCTAAAGACTCTTGCGTACAACGTCACGAACCCTGGCACTGGCGTAACATCTACGTTTGCCTATGGCGACCTGATCGCTCAAATCATAGACTTTGTGATCATTGCCTTGATTGTATTCCTGATGTACAAGATACTGTCCAGATATTCTGTCTTTGGAGTCGAGGACAAGTCAAAGGCGAAATAGCAAGAGATAAGATGCTGGAGCCAAAAAAGAGTCGCATGGTGTGTCCGAAATGCCATTTTGAAATTGGCATTAAGGAGCACTTTAACCATACTCTTTACTGCCACATGTGTGGAACGGAAATGGAAGAAACGAATTGATCCTCTCGCAGGCAAATGCGTATACCGATATGGCGCATGTTGCGATCTTGAGTGCATGACGAAGGTTAGTCTCGATTCGGATATATTTAAGGTCCGAGCACGCATGAACAATTGTATTTATTCTCACTAGTTGTTGCTATCTTGATGGCTGCAGGACAGGGCGGTTGGAGGACTTGGGCATAAATGTCAGCTTTGGAGTCGGCTAAGATAAGGGATCTGATCAACGAATATTTTCAGCTTGCAAAAACCAAGGAAATCGAAAAGATAGATGGGTTCTTGCATTCTACGTTTACAAAGTTCGGTGACTCACCTCCGTATGACAGGCGCAACTACGAACGCGCTCTAATGCTTGAGCAGCTGCAATTCGCCAGCATTTCAGACTATGATTTCAAGATTGAAGACATGAGTATTGAAATCCAGGGAGATGTCGCAATGGCGTCATTTCTGCTTCACAGCACCGGCATGATAGTAGATGACTATAGTTTTCGGGGCACCACTATAAACAACAAATCGCGTGCGACCATAGTCCTGCGCAAAGTCAACGGGCAATGGAAGATGCTTCACCAGCATCTTTCAAGATTTTCTGGCTAGAAATCATCTCATAAATGGCAAGATAAGGCAATAGTCGAATGGCTGACTGATTTGTCTATCGGATTTTGCATGTATTCTACGCATTTTTTGGTAACGAGCCATTTATGAGATGACTTCTAGTCAAATGACGCAGGCCGGCTTACTGGACTACTTTTTGAGAGCTCTTTTGACCGGACCTGTCCTTTTCCTTCTCCTTGAGGAAGATTCCATATCCTTCCTTGGTGTCCACATCTCGATGCACTATGGCGCTCACTGCCTTTATCATCGCGACGGGCCAATCTGACTGCCAGATGTTTCTGCCCATGTCTACCCCGACTGCTCCGTGGTGAACAGAATCGTATGAGAGTTTTAGAGCCTCAGCCTCCGGCAGTTTCTTGCCGCCCGCAATTATCAACGGAACAGGACAGCCTTCCGCTACCTCTTCAAAGTTGTCGCAGTAGTACGTCTTTACGATGTGCGCACCCAGCTCTGCTGCGATTCTGCAGGACAGCCCCAGATACCGCGCATCTCTTGCCATCTCTTTTCCTACTGCCGTTACGGCCAGCACCGGGATGCCATATTTTTCGCCCTCGTCCACCAATTTGGACAGGTTTGCAAGCGTCTGGTGCTCATATTTGCTTCCCACAAAGATCGAAAGCGCGAGGCACGAAGCGTTGAGCTTGATTGCATCTTCAACCGACGTCGTAACGGTTTCCTTCGAGAGGTCCTCGCCGATTATGCTGGTGCCGCCGGAGACCCTCAGTACAATGGGGATGTGACTTTCTGCTGGAACCGAGGTGCGGAGCACTCCGCGAGTCAGCATGAGCGAATCGGCATAGGGGAGGAGTGGCGCGATCGTCTTCCTTGGGACTTCCAATCGTTCTGTAGGTCCCAGAAAATATCCATGGTCCACCGCGAGCATAAGGCAGCGGCCGTCGTCTGGCCGGATTATCCTAGAGAGCCTATTTTTCATTCCCCAGTCCATGAATTATCAGCTCAAACAGGCGATTTTTCTTATTTATAGTTTCTAGGTGCCAGAAGTTACGATTACTTTCATCGCATCCTTGGCTTCATGGGCACACCTGACTGCCTCTGCAGCATTTCTGATGTCAAACCTGTGGGTGATAAGCGACTGAACGTCGAGCTTTTTTCCCGACATCATACTGAGCGCCTCGTTGGTCTCTATTTCAGACGCAGCGTAGCTTGGTACGATGGAATGCTCGTTAGAATACAACTTGCTCATGTCGTATGTTACGTTAGATCCCTTTGGCGGAACTCCAAAGAGAACTATTTTTCCTCCCCTCCGGGTCAGATCAAAGGACTGCAGCAGCGCCCGCGTACTTCCCGTCGCCACGACACAAATGTCCACGCCGCGCCCGCCGGTTTCCCGTTTTATTTCTTCGTGAATCGCGTTGTCCGTCTGGGCGTTAAATGTCTGCACGCCGTACCTCTTTGCAAATCCGAGCCGAAAATCATTGATGTCGATGACAAATGTTTTTCCGGCGCCTAGCGCTTGTGCCAGTATGACATGCATCATTCCCGCGGGCCCAGCTCCAAATACTGCGATGTCGTCGCCGTTCTGAATGTTGCTTTTTCGCAGCGCCCTGACGCAGCATGCGAGAGGCTCAACCAGGGACGCTTCTTCAAAACCAATCTCGTCAGGGAGTTTGATGAGACCTCCTCTTGAAACGTTCCATTCAGGCACAAGAAACTGCTCGGCGAGTCCGCATGGGCTTATGTTGCTAGTCTGGTAGGAAGGGCACATGGTATGGTCCCCATGATTGCAATAATGGCATGAATAGCACGCGACATGGTGATGTATGAAGACTCGGTCGCCCGGGGAAAAACCCTTGACAGAGCTGCCGACTGCGATCACTTCGCCCGACGGCTCATGACCCAGCCTTCCGGACGACATGCCATACTCTCCGTATACCTTCTCCAGATCAGAGCCGCAAAGACCGCAGGCTTTCATCCTTACAAGAACGTCCCCATTGCTGGCCATCTGAGGATCGCCAACTTCGTCAACCGAGACGGCGTTAGGGCCTTTTACAAATACGGCCTTCATGCCTCAATGAATCTGACTACCCGATATAAACAGTAGGCGGTACTAACAAGCTTTATATAATAAAAACCAAGAATTCACAATGCAGTTTCAAATGCTACTCCCTTCAGAGATCGAAGCCAAATCATTGATTCCCGCAGTAAGAGCCATCCTTGCAAAAAAACTGATCAAGGAATATTCCCTCAAGGAAGAGGACGTGGCGAGGGTGCTGGGCATAACCCAGGCGGCAGTGAGCAATTATGTAAGGGGCACAAGAGGAGATGTTGGGCTCATCACGAAACTCGAATCAGTGCGAGAAGTGATGCGCATGATAGACGACATTGCCAAGGACCTGTCAACCAACAAGGCCTACACTCCTAGCACGCTTGCCAAGTTTGTCGGGCTCTGCAATTACATGCGCTACACGCTGATAATATGCGACGTGCACCACAGCATCGAATCAAACCTCGATGAGCAGATCTGCGAGCAGTGCAGGGGCACTCTGGTCAGAGAACACT
Source organism: Nitrososphaera sp. (assembly GCA_025449675.1). Classification (GTDB taxonomy): domain Archaea; phylum Thermoproteota; class Nitrososphaeria; order Nitrososphaerales; family Nitrososphaeraceae; genus Nitrososphaera. Next base: position 4,031 of record JANWIX010000061.1, read on the forward strand.
GACCGTTAAAAGATTTTAATAATCCAAGAATAGATTGCAGACATATGGAAGGCGGCAAGCAGCGGCTAAACGGCGAAACGATAGCGGGAATGGCTCTTGTGTTCATGGGACTGCTTTTCACCTGGGCCGGCACTATGAATCCGGTTTGGGAACTAATACGCCCGGCTGCCTACCTTATCTTGGCAATTGGCGTGGGATTCATGGTGATCGGTGCATTAGCAATCCGAAGAACCAACCACCCAAGCACTCAATCCGGGCATTCCGGCCGTTACTAGAACGCCAGTGGAATGTTTAAAACGCTGGCATAGTGAAGCATTGGCATGCCTTCGGGCACCTATGACACCATCGAGACCTACGCAGACACGGAGAAAAGTTTCTTCGAGCTGGCCAGCGAACAGAGGCTTGCCATAATTTTTCAGTTAAACGAAAAGAAGGCGAAAATATCCCAGCTTGCAAAAAGTCTGGACATAACCATGCAAGAAGCTCATAGGAACGTCAGCCGGTTGCAGCAGGCCGGGCTTATCGAAAAGGATCCGGAGGGAGTTTTCTCGCTTACGACTTTTGGCAATACCATAATCAAACAGATTCCAACATTCAACTACCTGTCAAAGCACAAGGAGTATTTTTCCGAACACGTCTTGGGCGAGCTTCCGATAAAGTTCATCATGAGGCTCGGGGCGCTGGACAGATGCGAATTTGTAAAGGGCGTCGTCGCAATACTTGAGCGCTGGAAGGACATTTATCGAGAAGCGGACCAGTACATCTACGAAATCGTTTCTCAGGTGCCCATAGACCTGATAGAGCCCGCCGTAAAGAGGGTAAGAGAGGGGATAAAGTACAGCTATGTGCTTCCCAGGAACGTGATCGTGCCAAAGGGCAGGAAAGAGCTGCTAAAGAAACTGGGCCATAGCGAGCTTTTGAACAAAGGATCTATCGAGCGTCGGATGGTTGACGGCGTCCAGGTGGCCGTGGTCTTGAATGAAAAGGTCGCAACTGTGCTGTTCCCGACACAAAAGAGGGAAACCGACATGAACATGATGTTTTACAGCTCGGACCCCGTATTTCACGAGTGGTGTCTGGACTATTTCAGGTACAGATGGTACGGTTCTGAAATATTCGACGAAAGCAACCTGAAAGAAATCTAGCCCGCTAACGCATCCAGTCGGTAGGGATATCCTGGTATTGCCCGTTCGGAAGTATCCGCCTTATCGATATCGGAAGCACTTTCTTTTCTATCTCCTGGACTGCCAGAACTATCGAGCTGGTGGCTCCCTGCGGGACCTTGATGAGCGGAGGAGCACCGAGAGAAAGCTGGAGAGATCTAGAGCCGGTGATCCTGGCCCTCTCGAATCGAGTAAGCCATGGCGGACCTATCAGCACCTTGCTTCCCTGGGCCGGGATTTCCGCCAGTTGGTATTCGATTTCCTGATAGGTGACAACTTCATCGGCCGGGCGCAGCGATTTCTTTACAGTTTCCTGGACTAGCACCTGGGCCTTTGCGGGCTTTTTGGCCTTTGAACTGGATTTCTTGGTCTTTTCTAACGGAATTTTTTTTGGTAAAACACGTTTTTTAATAGAATGCCTGACTACCAAGAATAATCCAAAACATAATAGATATCTAATTAAATGTTTGCCCTATTCGTCTAATATCTTAGCTAGGGATGATAATGAACTGCAGAATATTATTGTCATCTTCTGTATTTAAGCATGCCGCGACTATCCCTTGCAGCTTCGGATTTCAAGAAACCTTTTCATTGGAAAGACAATCTAGTATTGACAATGCAATCAGACGGGATTCAAGCTGGATCAGTTTCAAGGCTTCGATTGGAGATACAAGTGTCAGAAAAGGGCTCTGCCATCTGCGAAGTCGTGCGACACCTGTCTCCAATTACATCCGGCACGATTCTGAAGAACCTCCCGCTGCAAGACAGGGTGCATAGGTTCGGAGAAAATTTTGCGTACATTGAAACCGGACTTGTCATCGGCGCGGAGAAGCAACGGTCCCGGTTCAAGCGCGGAGACGTCGCGTTCATGATTTCAAATGGGTCGGTTTGTATTTTCGTCAAAGACGCCGTAGTTCAACCGATGAATCCCCTCGGGACAATATTGTCCGGCCTGGAATTAGTCGATGCTAGCGCGCCTGGTGATGTGATCACGATAAGAAAGCCTAGTGTCTGACCATCTGGTAGACTCTGTGGCCGCTGTATCCTCCGACTGGCTTTACGACTCCCTTTGCCTCAAGAGCCCTTATGAACGTGTTTGCGACAGAAATCTTTACTCCCACATTTCGCGCAAGCCCCTGGATGGTGATTGCCTTCATATTCGAAATCGCCTTCATTCCTGCTGCCTCTTCAACAGTCACCGCGAGTTTTTGTCGTTGCTGCGGCTTGGGCGACTTTTTTTTCTCATCTGAAGTTTTGATCTCGGCTCCTCCAGGACCAGTCTGCACCGTCTTGTCCGAACCACCGGTTGCTTTCTTCTTGTTGCCTCCCATGTCTTTTGTATAATATCAGAAGCCCTATTAAAAATCATTCAGAAAAGCTTTAAGCATGAAGGGGATGCAGCATGGTTCGGCTTGGATTTTGCTCCCATGGTAGAGATGTTTCAGAAGATGGGAGGGACATCGAGCAGGATCGCCCTTACCGAGTACCTGGTCGCTCTTCTAAAGCAGACTCCTCCAGAAATTATCGATAAAGTTACCTACCTGATTCAAGGCAAGCTCTACCCTGACTATGAAGGGATTGAAATTGGCGTCGCCGAGAAAATGATAGTGCGCGCGATAGCGAGCTCGTCAGGCAAGGACGGGGCAGAGATCGAACGCATTTACCAAAAAACCGGAGACTTGGGCGATGCCTGCGCCGAAGCCATGAAGTCAAAAAACCAGTCCACCCTTTTTTCAGAGCCGATGACAGTCGAGCGGGTCTACAACACGTTTGACAGGGTGGCACGTACTACTGGCCCTGGATCCCAGGAAATCAAGCTGCGATTCATAAGCAGCCTTCTCAATGATGCCACGCCAGAGCAAAGCAGGTACATCGTAAAGTTCGTCATGGGACAGCTCAGGCTTGGAATCGCAGACTATACAGTTCTGGACTCACTTGCGCTTGCTTTTACCGGCGATAAGGGAAACAGAAAAGTTCTTGAAAGCGCATACAATGTTTCAAGCGACCTTGGTACTATAGCAAAATTGATGGCCACAAAGGGACTGCGGGCAGTGCGGTCATTGAAGGTAAAGCTTTTCAGGCCAATAAGGCCGATGCTCGCAGAAAGGGTAACCACGGCCGAAGAGGCGCTGGACCGCATGGAGGGCAAGGCAGGCGTGGAATACAAGCTTGACGGCGAACGAGTGCAGGTGCACAAGGGAAAGAACGGAGTCGAACTGTTCTCCAGAAGGCTCGAAAAAATAACCGGACACTATCCGGATGTCGTCAAGGCCATGGGCTCGATACGATCCGAAGTCATAATGGAAGGCGAAGTAGTTGCTATCAATCCCGAGACCGAAGAATACCTTCCCTTTCAAGAATTGATGCACAGGCGGCGCAAGCATGGAGTGGAAGAGGCCATGGAAAACTATCCAGTCGTCATGAACTTTTTCGACGTACTTTATCTTGACGGAAAAAGCAAGATGCAGCTTCAATATTCGGATCGGCGCAAGCTGCTCAAAAAGATTGTCGATTCGGTAAAGAAAAACGACATCGTCAGGCTCATTAATCAGGCTGCAGTGAAGGAGCCTCAAGAAATTGACAGATTCATGGCGTCGGCCATAGAGAACGGTTGCGAAGGTGTCATGATAAAGCAGTTGACAAGCACGTACAGGGCTGGAGCCCGAGAATACGCGTGGGTCAAGCTCAAGCGTGAGTACAGAAGCGAACTGGCAGATACGCTAGACCTGGTCATAGTTGGCGCGCTGCATGGCCGCGGCAGGCGCGCGGGAAAATATGGGGCGCTCTTGCTCGCCGCGTACAGTCCAAAGGACGACATGTTTCAGAGCGCTACCAAGGTTGGAACCGGATTTACTGACGCGCACTTGGAAAAGTTCTATGAAGATTTAAGGCGGCATATCATAGCCCAGCGGCACGCGAGGGTTGAAACCGGAATGGCGATGGATGTCTGGTTTGAGCCGAGACTGGTCATCGAGGTAATTGCATCAGAGATAACAGTTAGCCCATCACACGCGGCTGCAAAAAACGCGATAAAGCTTGGCTTCGGTCTTGCGCTTCGGTTTCCCAAGTTTACCGGCAAGATAAGGGACGACAAAAAGCCCGAAGACGCTACGACCGTTGAAGAATTGATCTCGATGTACCGGGGGCAGCTGAAGACTGCCGGGGTCAAGACAGCTGATGAGGGCTAGATTTTAAAGCCGAGGACGATAGAGCCCGATCCGGATTAGTAATCCGGAGGAGTCCTCCATTTGCCAGGTGGACTACTGTTTTCATTTATTTATTCACACAGAGCATTATATTCAAAAGTCATGAAGAGCATGCGGTGGTATCAATGGGGACAGGTCTCCTATGGTGACCATAGCTGGACTTGAATTCACAGAGCTGACTACGATCATAATGACTGTTCTTGCGCTGGTGATAGCTCCAGCAGCAACGGCGATTCTCGCCGGTCTCATGGTCTGGCGGCGGCAGGTAGGTGGAGCATCGGTAAGACGCGAACTGATTCACGACAGCACTCGCAACAGGGTGGCTTGGAGGCTGGTGGTGACCGCTCTGCGCAGGCCCGTTCCGGCCTGCACGATAAGTTTTGGCGGCCAAACCCTGAATTGGGAAGGATCGCAGGAAACTCGAATCGACATCGGTCCTGGAGGAGCGGCTCAGGCAATAGTAGTTGATCGCGATTATGACGCGGGCACAAAGGTGCATGTAAAGTCCGGCATGCTTACGATCTTTCATAAGCGATTCGAAAGCCTTCCCGAACTTTCGCTGAATAGCTAGATGGGCACCAAGAAAGATTAAGAAGGCTCCCGCCCGCTAACGGAGTGATGAAGATTTCAGACCTTTGCAAGATGATCGAGGAGTCGATCCATTCAGGCAGGTACCAGCTTGACACTGAAGCTCAAAAAAAGTTCGCTGCCAGTCTCCGTGTTGCGAACTTGTCTGGTTCAGAAGACCTCAAGGGGAACAACATCAAGGTCGAGACTCGCGTCGGCGACCTTTACGTCGCCAACAATTATCTTCCCAATATTCAGCATCTGCCGGGAGTAGTAGAGCTGGACGTTCTGGACTCTTTCAAGATGATATGCCGGAGAATCGAGCGACTGGACCAGGGCATCAAGCTGGGCGATCGCTAGGCTCGAAAGGAAGAGTCGCCAGACTTTTTCATCCGATCGAGCTCGTTGTCTATCGCGCCCGCCAGCTGATCTAGCTCGTCTATCCCTGCAAACTTTTGGTACGTGAGTCTTTCAAGTGTGAGTACCAGGCTCTTTGCAGACCTGTACTGGGGCATCTGCGGATCGTCTATTTCGGCGAATAGACCTATTCCCTGGAGGCCGTTGGATTTGGCATAGCCGAGAACAAGTCCGTTGAATCCGGTTATTAGTGACGAGCCAGGCGTTGTTTCCATTCCTAGCGTCGTGATCCTTTCGGTCAGTTCAGGAGAGGTGGTTGTGACCAGTGTTTTCGGCTGCTTTCCGTAATCTCGGTTAGTATGAAAAGCACCAAGCGTGTATATCAGCTGGGCAGAATACGCCTTGGCAATATCAATCACGTCCTGGCATAGCTCGTAGAGCTCTTGGTTAGTCTGTGGCTGACCGGTCCCGCCGCCAAATACAATCACGCTATCCGAGTACCTGTATTCCCACTTCTGTTGTTCAAAATCGATATGTCCTCCCCTGTCAAGCACATAATTTGGGAAAGGAGTCAGAACGTAGCGAAAGAGGTCCGTATGCAAGCTATTATTAATGAAATCAATCGCAATGCTCCCAACATTTCCCATATCCTGCATGGCAGCAATCATTATGGGCTTGCTCAGGGAGGGTTCCTTTACCTTTACAGTCTCCACTGAGACATCTAGATGACACAGAATAAAAAATGTTGGCGATCCGACTTTACAAGGGTTGTCTTGACACTTCAACAA
>JANWIX010000062.1 GCA_025449675.1 Nitrososphaera sp.
CCTACCGCCCTGTGCCCTGCGGAAGACGTTCATGCCCAGGTTGTAATTCTCAAAGAGCGACTGGAGCGACTCGATTTCAAGCGTGAGCATCGCGATCTCGCCTTTTTTGTCTTCAGGCGTTTTCATCAACTGCTCTAGCCTTTCCTTCTTTTCGGCCAATAGCTTGCCCACGTTGTGCTCGTATTCGCTCGACAAATGACAATGATACGCTGCCCTCCAATCAAATTTTAACTTTTGCAACCTTGCGTATTTTGGCAAGGAACGCTTGCTGATAGTTCGAATAGGCACTCACGTCGGCCATGCAGCTGCTGCAGATGCACGCCTGCGAGACAACGGATCTATTGCAGTCTGATTCAAAGCCGCAATCGCCGCAGCCAGCGGACTTGCCACACACAAAGCAATCCAGCTGGTCGGTCGGCTCTTCTTTGTTGGCAGCCGTGGCTTGCGAGGCTTCGCACTTTTCGTGCTTGATCGATTTTTCTGTCCGCGACCAGAGCGCGTAATCTCCCTGCTCTATGTCCTTGCCACACTGAGAGCACTTGCCCTTGTATTTTACTAGAAGCTTTATCCAGTCTTTTCCGCTCACTTTTTGTGCACCTTCTCGATTTCCTTTGCTATCGATTCGCCTACCGAGCTGTCGCCAAAATTGTCGGCCGCAAACTCTTTTGGGTCGATTCGTTCTTCCGCGATAAACCTGACAAAGTATGGCATGACAAACATTCCCGCGGTGCTTTTCGAGGTATGGACAGCCGGAGCCAGCTCTGCCAGAATTTTTCTTGTTGATTGTGAGCGAGCAAATATCGGACCCATAACCGGCCAGGGCATGGAGTACTGGCTGTATTTGATGGCTTTTTTGCGCGACCTTTCGTAGAGCCCGCCGGCAATAATCCTGTCTAGATATTTCAAGAGGCCCCAGAGCCTGTTGGCTGTGGCCCTGCCGACCTGCACGTCGGATCTGGACAGCACGTCAAGCAATGCCGCAAGGTCTTCCGAGTCAACGCGCGATGATGCTATGCTGGAGAAAAGGGCTGCCAGCATGTCCTTTCTGCGCGCTTCTGGGGTCATCACCTCGTACCTCGGGTCGCTGTATGAGGAATCAGCTTTACCGAGCAGCATCGCCGCCTTATCCGGATCTTCGGCGTTAAAGTAACCGTTGATGGCATCGGCAATGTCTACTTCGGCGGTGTCCTTGTTTGATCCTGTCGTATATCCCGCGGCGCGTGACTGCGCTCCGTTCAGCATCGAGCGAATGTCTCCTCCGCTGTTGTTCACTATAGAGATCTTGTCCCCCGGCCCGAAATTCGAACCTTCGCTTTGCAAGACGTGGTCCAGAAACAGCATCAGTAACCTGGGAGGTACTGGTCTGAATTCGATGGTCTTGCATGCCTTGGCCAGATCCTTCATTTTGGCTGACTTTACGTTTGCAGCCAATATCACGGGAACGGTGGGTTCTTTCATCAGATCGACTAGCGCGTCCACGCCTCCCGTGTCCTCTCTTCCCGATATCCCATCCACTTCGTCTAGAAACAGCAGTATCTTTCTGCCAAGGAGGCTTGCGTTCTGAAAGACCGGAAGTATCCGGGTTTGCAAAATCTGCCTGTTTCTGGCGTCACTGGCGTTCATTTCCACCAGGTCGTATTCGAACTGCTTTGCGAGGGCATGAACAAGGGTGGTCTTGCCCGTGCCCGGGGGGCCAACCAGTAGCAGTGGCTTGCTCCCATTTACCCAGCCAGTCAGCCACTTTATTGCAGCAAGTCGCGCGTCTTCGTTGCCGACCATCTGTTCTACGCGGGCCGGCCTGTACTTTTCAGACCACATCATTTCGGAAGCCGCTTCTCAAATTCATCAAATGGGCCGCGGCGGACAAGCTCGTTGTACCAGTACTGGTTGTAATGCTTCACAGTTAGAAACAGAAATTCAAGGAACGGCTTTAGCTGAAAGTTTTCCGGAAGCATGTCAAGGGCAATCTTGGCCCCGTCCAGATAAAGCTCGCTTTTCGCCATGGTGAGCTCAAAGCCACGCCGGACGTTGCCCGTGTTTAGCGCAAAGTAAAGGGGCCATGACGGGATCTTTACAGCTTTGTTCCGGATGGCGTCCTCGATCTCGTTGCCGCAGCCAACGCACTCGCCTGCCTTGGCCATTCCCAGGTGAAAGATGTCACCCAGTGGCCGCCGGTTGAGCGCCATGTTCCTGCCGGCAGTCCCCATTACTGCCCGGTATTTCTTGTAGCATTCAGTCATGTTCTCGTCATTGATTGACAGTGGCTTCATTTTCAGCTTGACATCGATGTACTGCCCGATGCGCGCGTCCTTGAAGCCGTCTTCAAACGCCTTCAGGACATCATCGCCGCCCTGCGCTATCTTTTCACGCGCAATTGCGAGTATGTACGGATTCATGAACTTGTAATCCTCCAGGTACTCCAGGTCTTCGTCCTGGTCCACGATCCTGTCCATCGGTTCGCTCAGGTCAATAGCTATGATGTGCCCGTCGATGACTGCGTTCCTCTTTTCCTCTGCCGCGCCGTCATCAAAGTACTGGCTTGCGCCATCATAAAGCGCGTTAAGAACTGGGTAGGTCATCTTTACAAAGTTAGAGTCAAGTATGCGCTTTACCCTGTCGCCGAGGACTTCTCGGCTCGACAGTCTTGACCGAATGCCTGTTACAGCATTCCCTTCGGGCACCAGCTCGTCTGACCCGACCTCTTCGGCAAATTTTTTCATCGTGGCGCCCGGGTTGGCATCAGCGGCAATAGCCCGGTGCAATGATGTGACGAACCTATTGGCAAAGCCCTGGAACTCGTTTTCGGTCTTTTCTTTGTACTGGTTGAATTGCCTGTAGCCCTTGCTTCGCAGCAGGCCCTGCTTCATCATCTCCTTGCCGGCCTGCGTGCCCATCAGGGCTTCTTTGGAAAAAATAGACTCGTCCTTGCCGCTCATTTCTCGGGAATCTGCTACCTATGATCTGTAGCCATTGATAAGGATAATGCCGAAGGTCCGGGTTATCTAGAAGCCATCGCGATTCTTTCTTGCTCGTTCTTTTTCTTTACGGCGTGGCTTGCCATATCGTTGTTTGAAGCAAGAATGATTTCCTTTGCGAGTGCTTCTTCCATGGTCTGCGGGCTGGAATATGCGGACTCTCTTACCCCCTCGGCGATGAACCGCAGCGCCAGGTCGACCCTTCGCAGCGGAGCGACATCGACTGAAACGTGGTAGACTACGCCGCCGTATACAATGCGGGTCGTGTCCTCGTTCGGAGACGAGTTCTCTATTGCTTTTACGAGCAGTTCCACCGGGTTCTTGCCCGTCTCCAGATGGATGATGTCAAACGCCGTCTTTACCGTATTTAGCATGCGGGCCTTTTTGCCTCCCATCCTTCCGGTGTTCTTTGCATATTTTTTGCCAAAATGCATCATCTTGTTCGCGAGCCTCTCTACGATGTTGACCTCGGCCTTCTTTAGCCGCTGGTGCTCGTGCCTTCCAAAAGTTATCGGAATGACCGCGGGCTTGAGCGAGATGGCGGTCCGCAGTCCCAAGTCACCCACCTCGACGGACTTCATGTCCCATTTGTTGAAAAGCATGATGTTGACGTGTTCTTTGCCGCTCATTTCTATCGCCTCGGTTTCTCCTTTCTTCCAAGCACGAGCTCGTTCAGCGAAACGCCGTTGACCTTAAAGACCTGCCACCTGACTCCGGGAATATCGCCCATTGCGCCGCCCATTGCGCCTCCGATGCCTCCAATGATTACTTCGTCGTGCTCGTCAACAAAATTAAGCGCGCCGTCCCTTGGCAAGAAAGCCGTGACTGATTTGCCATTCTTTATCAGCTGGACCCTGACGCATTTGCGCACCGCCGAGTTGGGCTGCTTTGATTCGATTCCCACTTTCTCCAGCACTATTCCCCTTGCCTGCGGAGCTCCCTCAAGCGGGTTGGCTTTTTTGTCCAGCATGAGCATCCTTCTCTTGTAATACTTGTCGGCCCACCTGCCGCGGTTTTTCTTGGCTCGCAGCACCCTGCCGGCGAATAATCCTAACGGAGACTTGCCCACTTACATGCTCACCCTGCTGTAACCTGTTCCCTGTTGTTCAGGGCTTACTATCAAAACATTGGTTATTTGGAAGTATCGTTTGGCGAGCAGTCTGGCTTTTTCTGCGTTCCTGCCCTCCCTGCCTACAACTGCACCCTTTTTTCTCGCGTCAACGGTAACAACTGCCTGCTTTGTGCCGTCGGGCCTGTCGGATAACTTGACGTCTGAAACCATTTCGGCATTTAGCATGTTGCGAATAAATTCGACAGGATCTTCAGAAAATTCCACGAGCTCTACTTTCTTTGCGACTACGTTCTGGAGCTGCTTTATCGTGGCGCCGCCCTTGCCGATGGCAAGGCCCATCTGCCCCTTGTTCACGACAAAAATCACGCGGTCCATCCTGCCGTCTACTATGCAGTCACGCGCAGTTGCGCTCGTAATACTTTGAAAAAGTGACATCAAACGGAGTTCATCGGTATTGAGCTTTATCTCGATCATGACTACAGCGTTCCTCTGAATTCAGATAACAGCGACAACATTTCTTTGCTCCGTCAGGGTCAATTTAAGTCTTGGCGCTTTGCTTGCCGCCCATTTTGCCTTCTGAAATTATGGCGTCCATTTCTTCGGTGGTTCCGGATTTTATTGCGATCGCAGTTATCCTGAATGGTTTGTTGCAGAGTTTGCCGAGCTGAACCGAAGTGCCGGGATATTCGTAAAGTGAAACACTGGCGGCCTTTGCCTGTTCTTCGAGCTTGTTCCTGGCATGACCTGCGAGAGATCTGCTGACAATTATCAGCTTTGAACCCTTTACTGACTGGAGTACTTCTTTTACTCCGCTCTTGTACTTGTCAGAGCTAACTGCTTCCTTAATCACTTTTTCCAGTGTTTTCATTGTCCTTCACTTTCATGTACAGGTCTACCATTCCGGTGCCGACAGGTACAGTCGCACCTACTATAACGTTTTCTGTAACTCCCTTCAGCGTCTCTATCTGCCCTTCAAGTGATGCTCTGGCAATAGTGGGCACTGTGATTTCAAAGGCTGCCCTTGCAAGGACTGATGTCTTTGTTCCTGCAATCCCGTGCCTGCCTATCTGCTGTAGGTATCCCTTTGAACTCATCAGGTCAGCGACTAGCATGATGTGCCTGGTGTCCACCTCGAGTCCCTGCTCCTCCAGCGTGTTTGTGATCTCTTTTACGAGCGCGGTCCTTGCGGCTTCGATTCCAAGCGTCTGCCAGATTTCATATACATTGTTTGTAGTCGTCCTTGTGGTGTCGATACCTTCAACTGCCATAACTTTTGCAAGGTTAGAGCCGGCGGTCTGGATGACCCACTCGTCGTCCTGCTTTACTATTGTGACCCGCTCGATGTCTGGCACCCCTTTGACCCGTGTTCCTTGGAGCTTGCTCTTGAGCGTCAGGAGTGTCTGGGCATCTGGTTCGTCCGGTATCGTCACCTTGATCAAAAGTTTGTTTTCGTTGACCTTGATGGTGTATTTTTTCTTCGAGCCTTCGAGCACAGTCTGGACGTCCGCGAGTGTGCAGCCCCTCTCGGAGAGCTTGGCTTCAGACAGGAAAAAGGTAAGCACGCCGGAATAGTCAACGTCGGTCTTGTCAGCAAGGGCCCCGATATCCGTAAAGAGGACTTCCTTTGCGATCTCGAGCGCCTTTTCTCTTGAAACCCTGTGGGCCGCGTCAAGGTAAATGTCCATCGTAGGCGTTACCGGCTTTTTGCGCGCGTCCACAAGTTCAATCAGCCTAGGAAGGCCCAGCGTGACGTTTCGCTCCTTTACGCCTGCAAAGTGGAACGTTCTGAGGGTCATCTGGGTTCCCGGCTCTCCGATAGACTGGGCAGTCACCACGCCGACAGCCTCGCCTGGTTCTGCCAGCGCCCTGTCGATGAGATCCAGCACTTTCTTCATGACCTTCTCTACCCCATCCTTGCTCAGCCTGTTTTCAAGCAGGTTCTTCTCCAGGTTGGCCTTCATGCGCGGGTTGAGGTTTGAGGAGTACTTTGCAAAAATAGTCTTGATGTCGTTTTCCTGAGCCTTGCGCCCTTCGTCGACTACCGACTCTGCTTCAATGAGCCTTGAAATGTTGACAGCCTCGCCATGGTCGCTCTTGGCAGGATCTATTCCGTCTTCGCCATAGATGTACTGGACGATGTTGCCATGGGGGTCTCTGACCGTTTGATCGTATTCTATCTTTAGGTGCTCGAGCGCGTTGATGAGCCTCCTCTGCATGTATCCTGATTGCTGGGTCCTGACCGCGGTGTCTACAAGACCCTCTCTTCCGCCCATTGCGTGGAAAAAGAATTCAAGTGGCGAAAGGCCGTCACGGTAGTTTGACTTTACAAATCCCTTGGCGTCCGGGTTTGTGTCGCGTGGCCTGAAATGCGAAAGCGCCCTGTTATGATATCCTTTCTGTATCCTCTTGCCCCTGATCGACTGCTGCCCAAGCGCCGCAGTCATCTGACCGATGTTCAAAGTCGAGCCCCTTGCGCCTGTCGACGCCATTATGACTCCCGAGTTCTCGTCGGGGAACGCCCTGTCGGCAGTCCTGCCTGCCCTGTCCCTGGCCCTCGACAGCTCATTAACGACGTACAGCTCTAGCGCTTCTTCCGCAGCAAGGCCCCTTGTCAGCGGCAGCGTCCCGTCGTTGTACTGCTGTATCAGCTCGTAGACTTTCTCGTAGGTCTTTTGGATAATGTCATTGATCTCTTGCCTGGTCTCAGGGCTCAGCCACAGGTCAGAATATCCATAGGTAAAGCCTCGATGGGTGATGTACGTCTTGAGCATGGTAAGTATAGAGTCAAGGAACTTGCGAGCCGCTTCGTTGCCATAGTCCTTGGCTATCCTGTGGAGGACGCTGTCAGGTTCCTCAGCGCCTATCGACGCCTTGTCAATGACTCCGCTCATCAGTTCGCCATTCTTGATCACAACATCCTTGCCTTCGCCCTTTGCAGCTTTGTTCCATTTCGAAGTAATGATAAAGTTAAAGTCGCTTGGGAGGAACAGGGAGAACAGCTGCCTGCCTGCGTACAACTTTTGCCCGTCCTTGGTGCTCACGGCCGGATCTGGCAGCGACCCGCCATAGCCTCCAACCATTGCCAGGTTCGCAAATTCGTCCTTTGTGAGCGTAGTGTCGTCCCGCGTCAGCATGAACGCGCCGGTGATAAAGTCCCTGATGCCGCCAATGATGGGCCCGCCGTACCTGGGGGATATCAGCTGGTCCTGGACGCGCATCAGGAGTGTAGCCTCTGCCCTGGCCTCCTCGCTCTGCGGAACATGGAGGTTCATCTCGTCTCCATCAAAGTCAGCGTTGTATGGAGGGCAGACCGCCGGATGCAGGCGGAAGGTGCGGTAAGGAAGCACCCGGACGCTGTGCGCCATTATTGACATCCTGTGCAGCGAAGGCTGCCTGTTAAAGATCACAATGTCGCCATCTGCAAGGTGGCGCTCTACGATGTAGCCCATGGCAATCGAGTCGGCTATCGCCTTTCTATCGCTGACATAATCAAGCCTGATCTTCACTCCGTCGGGCCTGATGATATAGTTCGCCCCGGGGTACGTGTTTGGCCCGTTCATCACCAGCTCCTTGAGCCTTTCAAGGTTCCACTGCGACACGGTTTCGGGGATGGTGAGTTTCTTGGCAACGTCGGTCGGCACCCCGACGTCAGAAATCCTGAGGTTCGGGTCCGGAGAAATAACGGTCCTGCTTGAAAAGTCGACGCGCTTGCCGGATAGGGATCCCCTGAACCTGCCCTCCTTGCCCTTCAGCCTCTGGGTAAGCGTCTTTAGCGGCCTTCCAGACCTGTGGTGGGCCTGCGGAATTCCAGAGACTTCGTTGTCAAAGTATGTCGTGACGTGGTACTGCAGAAGGTCCACCAGGTCCTGAACAATAAGTGGAGGAGTGCCGGCTTCCTTGCTTTCCTTCAGCCGCTGGTTTACCCTGATAATGTCAACGAGCTTGTGAGTAAGATCGTCTTCTGACCTTATGCCTGTTTCAAGGATAATGGATGGCCTGACAGTTACCGGCGGCACCGGCAGCACTTGGAGGATGAACCACTCCGGCCTTGCGGTCTTGGGGTCGTAGCCCAGAAGCGAAAGGTCGTCGTCTGGAACGTGGCTGAGTCTTTCTCTTATCGTTATCGGCAGCAGCCTGTTCTCGCCGGCGTCCGTCTTTTCTACGAATATCGTCGGCTTTGTGAATATCAGGTCGTACTGGTCCTTGCCGCAGTGCGGGCATGCCTTGACCTTCTTTGAGCGCTCGATTATCTCGTCCTTGATGTTTTCTAGCGTAATGACGGCGTATGCTGCCTTTTTGTCGCGGATATCCTTGTACTTTGCCAGCTCTTCAGGATCCAGCTTTATCCTGTTGCATGATCTGCATGTGATCAGGAGCAGCTTGTGTATGTCGTCGACAAACGCGATGTGCAGCACCGGCTCGGCCAGCTCTATGTGACCAAAATGACCGGGGCACTTTGCCGAAGTATTTCCGCAGGTCGCGCACTTTTGCCCTGGCTCAAGGGTCCCGAGCCTGTTGTCCATTAGCCCTCCCTGGACAGGCATCCCGTCCTCGTCGTACGTTTCCGGAGCAGTGACTTCTGCTACAGAGAATTTGCGTATTTCAGTTGGCGACCATACGCTGAACTTTATGCCGCCGAGTATCTTTGCTGATTCCTCTAACACTGCAATCGACCCCTACACTTTCTCCTTTACCAGGAGCCGCGGCGCCACGTTGAGGCTCATCATCTCTTGCAAAAGCAGCTTGAACGCGTACGCGATGACTACTGATGAGATCTTGGCCTTGTCGCCATCAACCCTGCAGACATATCTGCGCTGTTTGACATCATAATACGCCAGCAGGCCGCATTTTTCGCAGACATAGACCTCCGCCCTGTCCGACTCGTCCAAAAGCCTGTCCTTGAGCATCATTGACGCACCGTAAGCGATAAGGCAGTCACGCTCCATTTCTCCGAACCTAAGGCCCCCTCCGCGAGCCCTGCCCTCGGTTGGCTGCTTTGTAAGCATCTGGACCTGCCCTCTTGCGCGGCTGTGAATCTTGTCAGCAACCATGTGATGAAGTTTCTGGTAATAGACGACTCCGATATAGACATCCGCCGGGAATTTTCTGCCTGTCCTGCCGTCATACATTGTTTCCTTGCCCGTGTACTTGAAGCCATACTGTTCCATCGATCCCTTGATCTGGTCAAGCTTTTCGCCAAGGAACGCCGAGCCATCCACTATTTTTCCCCTGAGCGATGCGGCCTTGCCACCGAGTGACTCCATGAATTGTCCGACTGTCATCCTTGATGGAAACGCGTGGGGATTAATCATGACATCAGGCACAATTCCTTCCTCGGTATATGGAAGGTCTTCCTGGTTCACGAGCATGCCCACGACACCTTTCTGTCCATGACGTGATGCAAACTTGTCGCCTATCTCGGGGATGCGCATGTCCCTGACGCGTATCTTGTACATCTTGCCGCCTTCGACTGACTGGGTAACGATTACGGTATCGACGACGCCGTTCTCTGATGGCCTCACTCCGACAGAAGTGTCGCGCCGATAAGGACCCTTGACCTCGAATTCCTTGTATTCTTCCATGAACCTTGGAGGAGATGTTCTGCCGATCAGAATGTCGCCGCCATTTACCACTGCTTCGTGCATGATTGCGCCGTCCTGCTCCAACAGCCTATAGGCTTTTTCTCCCCTGTAGCCCCGTATGTTGGCATCGGCCTGCGGCAGCTCGAAATTGTCCTTCATGCCGCCGGGATACTGCTTTGCTTCGGCCTCGTAAATCCTGTAAAAGAATGTCCTGCCCAGTCCCCTGTCGACAGAGGACTTGTTGAAAACAACCGCATCCTCAATGTTGTAGCCTTCAAACGGCAAGACTGCAACCACGCAGTTCTGGCCTGTGGGACGTTCCTCCAGCCCAAGCAGATCGATGGCCTTGGTGCTGACGACCGGCTTTTGAGGGTAGAGCATGAAATGCTGCCTGACATAGGTGCTGGCGTTCATCAGAGGCGTTGAAAATCCGAGGCTCTGCTTTGCCATCGCGCTTTCGTAGGTATTCCTCGGCGACTGGTTGTGCTCCGGATACGGGATGATAGAGGCGCCGACGCCAAGGATAGCTGATGGAAATATTTCGACGTGCGTGTGCTTTTGCTCTATTTTCTTTGGATCTATTGCAACGTAGCAGTTCTCTTCCTCGTTGGCGTCGACCATTTCAATGACTCCCATGTAAAGCAGGTCTCCCCAGGAGAGGAATTTTTTCACAATCTTTTCGATTACTTCAATGCTCACAAGCGGCTTTGTGTCCTTTATCACCACAAGTGGTCGCAGCACGCGGCCCGCGTTGCAGCTGATGTAAAGCCTCTTTGTTGCCTTTTCATTTTGTGATGCGTAGAGGTAAACTCCGACGTGAGGGTGGATCTTGCCTGACCGTCTCATCAGCCTCAGCGTGTCCGCAAGGTTCTCGCCTTTTTCGATGTAGCCTATCAGCCTGCCATCGACAAAAACCCTGGTGCCGCCTGCCCTGAGATCGGTGCCAGCTTCTTCCACGTTTTGCACGCCCAGCTCGTAGAGCTTTTCCGTGACTTCTGCGCTCTGGACGTTTACTGAAATTATCGCGGACAATGCCAGGTTCTTTACGAGTCCACAGTTTGAGCCCTCTGGCGTTTCAGCGGGACATATCCTTCCAAAGTGAGTCGCATGGAGATCCCTTGCTTCAAAGTTGGGCTGGCTTCTGCTCAATGGCGACTGGATCCTTCTCAGGTGGCTGATGGTGGACATGTAGTTGGTCCTGTCAAGTAGCTGTGTGACACCCACCCTGCCCCTGCCCCAGTTTCCTGTCGCGATCGCGTTGTTGAGCTTGTCGGAGACTATGCCGGGTCTTACTGCGGCGGCGACCGCGTTGATGCCGCGCTTTTGGCCCGAGCGCTCGAGTTGGTACTTCATGTCTCTTATCAGGTTGCGGAACGCGGTCCTGAAAAGGTCCGCAAGCATCTGTCCGGCGAACTTGATCACCTTGTTGCCATAGTGGTCCTTGTCGTCTGCATCAATCCAGCCAAGTTTTAGTTCGATGAGTTTTGATGCCGCTTCGCCCAGGAACAGCGCTTTTTCATGCCTATTGTCAGGGTTCTTGCCGATGTGAGGAAGAAGCCCCCAGTCAAGAAGAGTTTCTGCGCGCTTTATCTGGAATTCCTCCAGCATGCCCGGCGCAATTCTCTTGCTGATATAAACAATGGCATCTCGGCTGCTCGCCACATCGCCTGCCTTTTCAAATGAAGGCTCTAGCTCGTCCTGGATAATGTCGTTGAGCGAGACCGCATCAGCGATGTCTTTGTCAGATTCGAGGCCAAGTGCCCTGATGAGGGTGATAAGCGGTATGTCAACGGGCGAGCCTGGAATCTTGGTCACTATCGAGCCGTCAGGCCGCATTACCAGTTCGAGCTTTGCCCTGTAGCCTACTATTGAAGAGTATACTTTGGCCTTGAACAGTAGAGTGCCCGTGGTCTCCTCCGCGTCCACAATAATCTTGTTGTACGAAAGGTCTTCAAGCCCCACTATGACACGCTCTGATCCATTGATAACGAAATAGCCGCCTGGGTCGCGCGGGTCCTCGCCAAACTCTACCAGCTTTGACTCTGGGAGGTTGTGAAGGATGCAGGTGTTCGACTTTACCATGACTGGCATGTCGCCAATGTGGATAAATCGAGATTCCAAGATCTTGCCGTCTTCTACTACGCTGCACTCGAGCATAACCGGTGAAGCGTAGGTCAAATTGCGAAGTCTTCCTTCCATCGGCGCGACGTGAGTTATCGAGCCGTCTAGTTCCATTATCCTAGGCTGCTGCAGCTTTATCTTTCCCAGCTTGATCTTGTACGGGTACTCGGCAGTTTCAATTTCAATCTCGCCGACTTCATCGATGATGCTCTGGAGTCCGCGCTCCATGAATTCGTTATAAGAGTTCAGATGCTGTCTTGCAACGCCTTCCCTTCTCAAAATGTCATTAATGATCGGCCACATCTCGACAGAATTCTCTATCATCTCGTTTTACTCAACCCTCTACGACATATCGGTAATATACACTTTCACCTGCGGTCGGACTTTTTCTTGTGATCTTGATGATGTCACCGGGTCTTACATCAAGATCCTCGATCGCCTTGTCGCTCATCATTATGTACGGCAGCTGACTCGGTCTTGCGTTGTATTTCTTCATAGTTTCCTCAGCTTCTTTTCTGGGCAGGATTTCATGCTTGGGCTGGTAGATGTGATTCGTTATCTTTACAGCGGCTGCTTTCTTTTCAGACAAAATTCAAAAGCGCCTCCAAACTCGAAAGTAGCTTGTGCTCGAGAGAAAACATCAAAGCCAAATTTATTAAAATAAAAATGAGCATATATAAGTATTCGCAATATATTGTCTGCAATCTTGATTTTCTTTTGAAATTTTCCGGAGCGTATTTAATCGGTTGCCTGAAATGAGCTAAGTCGTTAGAGTTTCTTCACAAAAAGGATAAATAGTAATAGAAATATAGGCGAGGTAGGTGTGCATGAGGGATAATGGACTATAAAGCGTATGCACTAATGGCAATATTGCTGGCATCAGTTGCATCTGTTGCGTTCGTAGGAACTGCGTATGCGCAGACAAGCTCTGTGACAGTAGGCACGGACGAAGACAGCTACACTACAGGCGATGACATAACAATCTCGGGTACGGTAACAAACGTTCAGACAGGACAGCAAGTGCTCATCAGGGTGTTTAACCCATTGAACGCTCTTGCGAGGACAGACCCTGTCGCGGTGGCAGCTGATGGATCGTGGACATACACATTCCCATCAGGCGGTCCATTGATGAGAGAAAGCGGAGACTATAGAGTAATCGCTGGCTACAGGGGCGTAAGCGAAGAGACAACGTTTGCTTTTGTTGCGACCGATTCATGGAGACCTTGGACTGTCAACATTGGAGGCAATCCATATGTTATAAGATACCAGATCACCGGAGGCTCGCTGCAAACAGTAGCGGCAGATGTAGAATTGTCAACAATGGCATTTGGAATCTCGACGACGGGCAACGGAACCCTAAAACTCCAGCTGCCAAGGGCTGTCATGCAGGCGCTGACTGTTGAAGGCATGCCAACCGGTGGAACAGATGTTGACTACGTCGCATTCGCGGATGGCATAGAGGCAGATATTGAGGAAGCTACTTCGCCAGCAGCCGGCACAAGAGAACTGTCGATTGACTTTGAAGCGGGAACCGAAGATATCGAAGTCGTCGGAACATGGATCGTGCCAGAGTTTGGTGCAATAGCTGCAATCGTTCTTGCTGTGGCAATCGTTGGAATCATCGTAGCGACTGCAAGATACGGCAAGCTCAACAGCTTCCTTCCAAGGCTCTAAGCCTTCCCTTTTTCCTTTTTCTTTTTTAGTCAGGATCCACCGCAAGGTATCGCCAAAAAAGGAATGGGGCCTTCGGAGGGATTTGAACCCTCCTCAAGCGGTCACTGCCGAAAACGATCAAGCCGTCCACAGCCGCCTATACTAACCAGGCTATACTACGAAGGCCAGCCAGAAAATTTGAACTAGCTTCTGTATATAATCGTTAGATCATCCG
>JANWIX010000063.1 GCA_025449675.1 Nitrososphaera sp.
CGCTAAAGAGGGCGGCTGACGCCGGGATTAGTAGCCTCGACAACGGATCGATCGCTGGCATCCCCGCAATTCTGCTCAACGAGGGCAAATGGAGAAACATTGACGTCATCGTTCTTCTTGTCAGGGTTCTCAAGGACGCACCTGATTTCAGGGCCGGAGCTGCAGTCGCCGAAGCACTGGGCAAGCTTGCCCCCGGAGCATCCTGTGACATACCTTCCTTACTCAAAGAAGCCGAGGGGATGGAAAGGACTTTGAAGAAAATAAGGAGTGAGCAGGCAGCCGAAGCGATAAAGCAGCAAGAGATGTATGGCTAGGCGATTCGGAAACGCGAAGGCGGAGCGGCACCTTTCGGCTGCAGACCCGCGCCTTGCATCGATTATCTCTTCAGCGGGACGCTGCGCGATCAAGATAAGGGATGTCCCATTCCAATCGCTTGCGGAAGCGATAATCTACCAGCAGCTTGCTGGAGCGGCTGCTGAGGCTATCTATGGAAGGTTCCTAAAGATCTACCGAGGACGGTTTCCAAGTCCCGGGCGGCTCATCGCCACGAGCGATGAAAAGCTGCGGGCAGCCGGACTCTCGGCGCGCAAGGCAGAGTATCTAAAGGACCTCGCGCGGCACATCGACGACGGGCGGATCAAGCCCCGCCTGCTCCACTCCATGACCGACGAGCAGGTCGTTGAGGAGCTGGTGAAGGTGAAAGGGATAGGAAGGTGGACAGCGGAGATGTTCCTGATCTTTTGCCTGGGGAGACCGGACGTGCTGCCGGTTGGCGACCTCGGCCTGCGCAAGGCAATTCAAAGGACGTATTCTCTGGAGGATCTTCCGTCCGAGCAAGTAATGCAGGACATTGCAGGACCCTGGAGGCCATACCGCAGCATCGCGACTTGGTACCTCTGGAAGTCGCTTGAAAAATTCAAGGGGATAGGATGACTGGTGCTACCACCATGTGGACAGCCGAGCAGAGAGGATGTAGACCGATTTTAGACACGGGCTTTGTGCAAGTCTGTCTTGTTAAGGGACTTTTTTAACAAGTGATGGAATTAGCAAGATATAGTTGAGGTCGAGACGAAAAATCTTGGACATGTTGAACGAACAGAACAAAATGCTGCTAGAATGCGAAAATACTGACAGGACAGTTGTTCCAGGGCCGCTTGCAAAAACGCTTATCCGCGGAAGAATTGATATCCTGAATTGGTTCCTAGCAATCCGCGTCCAAAGTGATAAAGAAAATACTCTATCGTCATCAGGGAATGCAAGGCTACTCAAGATGTTACAAAAGCAAAAAAAATTGTTAATGGAACCGATTAACCACCGACGGCCTAGCCCCAACAGCAAGATCGAAGTTCAGGGCAGAATTGAAATGCTTGAATGGTTACTCCTGAACGATTAGCCCAAGTCCAGGAAGTGCTTTCAGGAGGCTCGAAAATGAGACCTCTAACGTGACGATAAGGTTCCATCAGTCAGCAGAAAGTCTTGGAGCGTTAGAGTTCCTCTATCTTGTAGCACTCTCATTAACTCAGTTTGTCTTGCAACGTCTTCCACTAATTTCTTATCGTATCTGCCCCGAACTGCGTTAGCAATATTTCGATCGGCATTTTTCTTGTTATTCGCATACAGATCGATTCCCGTAAAGTTCCTCCCAGTTAGAGCACAAACTATCCCGGTGGTACCTCTACCCATGAATGGATCAAGCACCCAATCGCCCTCTTGAGAGGCGAAGCTGATAATCCTAGCCACAAGATCCTCTGGGAAGATGGCAAAATGCTCATTTCCATAGTGTGCTTTGGTTGAAATTTCCCACACGTTCCCTGGGTTCTTTCCTGCAGGGTTGCATACAGCAAATATTGGATAGTGCTTGTGATCTCCTATCCTCTTTCTCGTTGCATGCCTCTTGAATTTGCGATAGCATGTTGGACAATGTTTTTCAGGATCATAACCATAGGCTCTCGAAATTTCGCTTGTAGATGGCAAACTATCGAAGGGAGTATTTGGTTTGGCTCCATGGATTATTTCCTCTAGCTCCGCAATCTTGCGTCTATCTGAGTTAATCGGTTTATATTGAATGCGATGTTCAGGCGGGGTCTTGTTCCTCCCTTCCCGGGCCTCGTTGCCCTTCACTCTGATATCGTCAAGATTCGTGAATGATTTCTCATGTTTTGAAAGAAAAAGAATGTATTCATAGGCTTGTGAAAAGTTCGATCTTGCGCTGCTTGCAATATTGTTCTTCTTGTACCAGACGATGTCCTCTCGGAAAGTAAAATCCCTCTTAACCAGTTCTAGTGCCAATCGATGTGGAATCATAAGTTTGTGCATGTTGCGTCGGGTGTCGCCTATGACTATCCAGATTGAACCATCATTTGTCAAAAGCTCTCTGCCTGCCGAAAAGATATCAGCCAGATTCCTGATGAATTCCCCGTCGGTCTTTTCCTGGCCTAATTCTTCCGCGTGTTCTCCATAATGTCTATGACCGAAATATGGTGGAGAGGTTACAATAAGACGGTACTTTTCTTTTTCACTAGAATCGCGTGCAAGTCGAACTAGTTCTTTACGGGAATCGCCTTCGTACAGGTCATAGGAAATCTGTCTAGGCAAGCCTTCCCGATTTGACACTTCTTTCATTTAGATTTAACCTTTTTGGGTACCGATCTCGCCACAGCGCAAACGTAGAAGCAGTCCGCCAAAAGCGTGTCCAACGAATTAACCGCTGACGATGAAGGGACAGGCAATTTTCTAATGCTCTCATCTTCCCTAATGATTGAAATGCAATCAGACAGTGTCTCGATGTTATTAGGATCGGCTTCAAAGTTTCTAAAGCTTCTGACAAAAGCTGAGTCAGATGGTGCCGTTCTCAATATCTCTTGAATCCGCATAATGTGATTACTGGCAAATTCAAGTAGCAATGCCCGTTCGGAAACCGCAACATTCAGGGACAACCATACGTCATCCCATTGCCTTGCAAAGACCTTGCGCAGCACACTCTTGAGATCGGCACGATCAGGAGTATACGCCATCGTAACGTCACTGCCATATAGGAGGTCGAGAACCACCTCTAAGCCGTCCTTCTCAAATGACAATTTCTGAATAGCTTCATCATATGTCAGTTTGACTGAAAAACGGTGGTTTTGCGCCTTATAGTAATCACCTAGTAATTTTCTGCTCTGACCAAAGAAACCCTTTGATTTATCAGAATCAATAGTTGCTTCATTGCCGTCTACACCGAATAGAAACCCGGTGTGCATCTCAACCTTCGTAATCCCAAGCGCAAGGAAAGCTTGAGCGATGTCCATTTCGACGCCATCCCCAACGTACACCTTTTCGCCATTCTGAATCGCTTTGCACAAAGCAAGAAATTTCTTGGCGAGTGCCTCTTCACGCGCAGCAGTTCCACCACTGTCGACTCTATTTTTTATCTCCAGAAATACTAGCCTGCTTCCGAGAACGTTCAAGAGATCAAACTTCAATTTCGGAGCGCTGCCTGTCACCTTCCATTCCTTTACATTCCTGTTGTCTCTCATGTTGCCAATCCATTGTGGTATCTGTGAAAGTGACATGCCATTAGCAGCTGACGTTCCTCCAGCGGCAGCTACGACCTTTTCAAGAAGAGCGCCCCTACCTCCTTTGGAACCCCAGAAGTATGATGTGACCTCCATGAAAGCCCGATACTCGTATTTCTTTTGCTCTATAGAATCGAGTCCCATGAACTTTGCCGAGAAGGGATCAAAACTCGTTGAAGGACTAATCGCAAATTCAAGAAGATTTAGAACGATATTCTGATATGCCTTTCTAAGCCATGTTTCCTCCTCGGTAAGCGAGGATGGAGCCTGCAATAGCAACATCTTTCTAGGCGCTAATCCCACAATTTCTTTACCTCTAGTAAGCTAATAGATTTTGCTGAACGCATTGGTCGCGAGCTTGGCAAGTGATGCAAATCAGGTAATTGCCAAATCGAACATAGAAAAGTACCTGTTCATAGCCGCATCACCCTCAAGTAGCAGGTCCAAGCCGTTCCTATACAGAAAATCTTCGGTAGATGAAGTCGAGCTGCCACGCTCAGACCCGCCGGTTTTTTGATCAATCCTAACAGAATTAAATGACTAGTGTTTCAGTTCTGCGATTAACACCTTGACCGTGTTTACGTCCAGGTCCAGCTGCTCTGCTATCAGGTCCTCTGCAATCCCTGAATCGTTCAGGTTGCGAAGCGCTTCCCTCTTTTCCTCGTTCACCACGTTGCTTGGCGGGTAGAGTGAAAGCTCTTGCTCGACCGTGCTGACATACTTTAGGATCTTTTCTGTCAGCGCGTCGGATTCGGCCTCCACATCAGTCGACAACACCAGGATATGCTCCTTGACTGGAAGGCTCAGGAGCTTTACCTTTTCATAGATATAGTTGACGGCTTTCAGGTTGCCCAGCTCTGCCGAGAACATCTTTCGCAGATCGACAACGTACGCGGATTGCGCAAGGCTGATCTCGGGGTTTCTGCCCTTTAGAAATTCCTCGGTTTCGTTCCTCCAAGAGCCAGCATGGAGGTGGCCTGATTTTTCCATCACCCCTGCAAACCTGATTTGACCGTCAAGCGACAGGACGTTCTTTGCGAACTGATCTGCCTTCATTCAAGAACCGTAGGGCAGCGGATAGGATATAGGCTTTGCTAAGAACCAAAGAAAGGGAAGGGTCAGGCCGCCTTGTGTGGTACGTCCTTTACCCTGCCCCTGCCGGTCTTTCTCGGAGCGATGTTGCCGACCTTGCGCCCCGGCGGAGTAGTCCTTCCTACAGACGACTGGCGGCCGATGTGCTGGTGCCTTCCACCTCCGTGCGGGTGGTACACCGCTGCCTGTGCGATTCCCCTGACCGTCGGGTAAAGCCTTCCATGCGCCTGCATGTACTTTGCCCTGTTCCCTGCTTTCAAGAAGGGCTTTTCCTTTCTCCCGCCGCCTGAGATGGCTCCTATCATTGCCCTGCATTTCGAATTAAGCGTAAGAAACTTGCCGGAGGGAAACTTTATCGTGACTCCTTCGGTCCCGTGTGCAAATACCACAGCAGAAGAGCCCGCCGCCTTTATCAGCTTGCCGCCGTCACCGGCGTTCTTTTCAATGTTGCAGACGACGGTGCCGTCCGGCACCGACTCTAGCGCAAGGATGTTGCCCGATTTGGCGCTTGTTCCTGTCCCAGCCTCTATAGTGCTGCCGACAGTGGTGCCCTCTGGCGCCGGGACATAGGAATATTTCCCGTCGTCGAAATGGATCTTTGCAAGCGGAGCGTCGCGCCCCCGCTCGTGGACGATGTCAATGACCTTGCCGGTGTGATGATCTTCTAGTTTATAATTTGGATACTTTGCTGGCGCAATCTTGCCAACAATGATTGCCCGGAATTGTTTTCCTCCGCGGCCTCTTCTTCGTACGAGTGTTCTCTTGCCCATTGCTAATGCCCGTTGGAAAGCCAGCCGAAAGGTGATTTTAAGCTTGTGCTATTGATTCCTTGGTTGACTTGCGAACCATTGCTCTGCCGCTTTTTTCATCTGGCTTGAAGACAGGTTATGCTTGCGAGTCGCCAATCCCCAGCTGTGTCCGAATGGATCCTTCAGTGCGCCGTGGCGGTCACCCCAAAACATGTCTGTCACTGGCATAACCTGGGTAGCGCCAGCGCGGACAGCCTGTTCAAACGCTTTGTCGACATTCTTGACATAGATGTACAAACTGACGGGAGTTCCGTTGAGTGCTTGTGGCGAAGGGTTACCCATTTGCGGCATTTCCTCTCCTACCATGATATGGGAATCCCCTATCTGTAGTTCAGCGTGCATTATCGTCCTGCCATCGGGGCCGGGCATTCGCATCTTTTCCTTTGCACCAAATGCCGTCTTGTAGAATTCTATGGCCCGGGCAGCGTCTCTAACTGCAAGACCAGGAGTGACTGTGTGATAGCCTTTCGGAACAGGGCTGACCCTTGCCTTTTTGGCAGCCTTTTTTCTTGACTTTTTAGCCATGCCGATTGCAGGCTGGCTGCGTTAAAAAAGGTTTTGCAGATGGAGCCAATAGATGCGCTATATTGCCGCCTCATGTGAGATTTGCTGCCAATATCTCCTATCTCCACAAAAAATATATGATTTAAGGATGCTTTTTCCAGCGTAGGATGAAGAAATCTAGAGCCTCTACTGTTAACCCTCGACAAAAGGGCGTTTCTGCCCCAAAGCCCAACCCGCGGTGGGGGCGCGAGGAGGAGACCGAGGTCTTTGCAAAGAGAGTAAAACTATTCAGACAGGGCAAGATTTCCGAGGACGACTTTAGGCGCTTTAGGCTGCAGCACGGGGCGTATGGCTCCC
>JANWIX010000064.1 GCA_025449675.1 Nitrososphaera sp.
ATTTTTACTCTCTATCGATGAATTCGTCAGGCGTTGGCGGGTCGGGATTGAGCCCCTTTCTTTTTCTTACATCTCCAACGAGAGTCTTAAAGATCGAGTTTGGAACCGGCAGCCATGACTTGAAATAAGTGTTCCAGAGCGCCTTTCCTGCAGTGGCTCCCCTCATCTTCTCTGAAAGATCAAACGTTTCTGACGCCGGGACTTCGCCCTGAATGATTGCCACAATGCCTTTCTGTTCAACGTTCAATAGTTTTCCACGCTTGCCAGCAAGGACTCCACCTACTGCTCCGATCTGCTCCTGCGGGCACTTTACTTCGACGCCAAGTATAGGCTCTAGCAAGACAGGATCTGCGATAAGCATAGAACCCAGCATTGCCCTTCGAGTGGCTGGCATGAGCTGCGCAAGCCCCCTGTGCGCCGGGTCCTCGTGCGGAACAAAGTGGTGAAGGACAAACTTTACTCCCCTGACCGATTCCTTTGCAATCGGGCCGTTGTGGATCACGTCATCAAAGCCCGAGCGGATAGAGTCCATCGATTCCTGGAGGAACTGGACACCCTTTGTCTCGTCTACAAGCATGTTGCCCGAGATGTCAACGGCCGAAACGCTCCTTGCCTCGTCCGCGCTCCATCCCTTCTCCCTGAGTATCCTGGCCATCTCTTTCTTGTCCATGTCTTCCTTTATCTTGCCGGTCCTTATCAAGTCCAAAATGTCATCCTGCAGGGGCTCGATGCGCATGAATATCTTGTTGTGCTTGTTGGGCGACTTGCTCATGATTGGCCCGGCCTTTGCCCTGATGGTTTCTCTATAATTGATAAGCGGCTGGGTCGTGACGATGTCCAATCCAGCCTCCTGTAAGAGAGATGTCGCAATCTCTAGGTGAAGCACACCCATGCCTGCCATCAGCGTTTCGCCGGTCTCTTCGTTTATCTTTACAATCAGGTTCGGGTCCTCTACAGTAATCCTGCGGAGGTTTTCAACCAGCTTTGGCAGATCCTTGGGGTGTTTCGGCTCCACTGCTATCGTGACTACCGGCTCTGAAACGTACTTTATCGATTCAAACGCCGGGACGCCCTTTACTGTAGATATGGTTTCGCCTGCAACGGCATAGTCAAGCCCGAGCAGTGCCGGGATATTTCCGGCGGGAATGACGCTCACTATTTCTCTGGTGCTGCCCATGTAGATGTTGACTGATTGGACCCTGCCAGGCCTCTTGGCATCTATAAGGAAAACATCGTCACCGTCTTTTATTGTGCCAGAGTACAGCCTTCCTGTAGCAACCCTGCCAGCCTGCGGGTCGACGTTAATGGTTGTAACCATCATTAGCGCGGGACCTTTTTCGTCGCACGCAATCAGAGATTTGCCAATGTCCGAATTCAGATCGCCTGCCCAAATTTTCGGGATTCTATATTTTTGAGCCACGTGAGGAGGAGGGTGGTGCTGGACGACCATTCCAAGAACCGCGTCATGGAGCGGGGATTTCAGCGCGAGCTCTTTGATGGCGTTGGGATCTGCAGATGTGTACGCATCATAGACTTCCTTGAACCCGATCTTGGTCTTGCTCCACATGTTAAAGTTAAAGCCCCACCTGTCCTTTGCCGAACCAAATGCCACCGTGTTTCCCTGTATGCTAACCTTCCACTTTTCCTTGACTTCGGGCTCTGCGTAAATGTCAATTAGCTGGTTAAAGTGGGTGATAATGTTCATCAGCCACTTTTGCATTGCATTTGCGTCCAGCTTTAGCTCCTTGACGAGCCGGTCTATCTTGTTGATGTAAAGCACCGGCCTGACGCGCTCTTCCAGAGCCTGCCTGGTGACCGTCTCTGTCTGGGTCATGATGCCTTCAACAGAGTCTGATACCACCACTGCGCCGTCAATCGCGCGTAGCGCGCGGGTCACCCTGCCGGTAAAGTCGATGTGGCCTGGAGTGTCTATCATGTTGATGACGTATTCTTTGCCTTCGGTTTCGTAGAATAGTGTAACGTTTGCTCCCCTGATAGTCATCTGCCGGTTCTGCTCCAGTTTCATAGAGTCGAGCGCCAGGGCCTGGCCGGCGACGGAAGGGGAGATGATGCCTGAAGCTGCGAGCAAGCTGTCGCTCATGGTAGTCTTGCCGTGATCTACGTGTGCAATGACTCCAAAATTACGTATTTGGTCCTTGTTATGAATAATCCTCAGGATATCCTGAGTTGACTTGAACTTCGGCATACACTCAACCGAAAAAAGTTTTGCGCAGGACTATTAAATGTATCTTGCCTGCGATGAGCGAATGCTTCCGGTCACTTCATCATCTTTCGGTAGTCGCCTTCAAGCACTCCGGCTTCTTCATGCAGCCTGTCGATGTGTTTTGAAAGCCCTTCCGTTGTGTCAAACGGCGAGCCGCAGTAGGGGCACTGAAAGTTTGCCTTTGCAGCGTTCACAGTGTACGATATCGCTTTTGTGTCAATGATGCAGGCAGCACCTCCGGAAATCGCGTTCTCTTCGACTGCTAGGGAAATCTTTTCCATCCTTTCCGAAACGTCTTCTCGAAATAGCATGCCAAGCGCCGCGGCGTACGCGTGCACCATGACCTGCCTGACCTTGTTCTTGTCCATCAGGGCAAGAGCTTCTTTGATCGTAGTCTGGGGGTTCACGGCCAGCACCGGGCTTGTCATTATCTCGCGCAACTTTACCTTGCCGGGGTTTCTTCCTTGGGAGGTTACCTTGAATAGCACATCGGTCTTGCTGACGATTCCTACTACCTCGCCCTTGTTGGAAACGAGTATGCTGCGCGCATTCTTCTCCTGCATGGATGCAAGTGCCTCTTCAGCAGTGCTGCTGGTTTCAAGTATTGCGATATCTGACTTCATTACCTCGCCTACGGGCGATGCCAAAAGAGCCGCAATGTTGCCAGCAGTCACGCTAGCGTGCTCGGCACCTGGTCCGTTTCCTGGTGAAGTCATCCCACTTATTCTAGACAACAATCTTGTATTTTAGCACTTCTATAAAAAGAATTCAAATTAGACACATGACCCCTGTGTATTTCTGCAAGTTTCACACTAATATTCAACTATAAACAAAAAGTTTAACTATTTCCTTTGCAGTGAGCAGCTCTCATGTCAACAAACAAGACTACGCATGCTAAAGTGGCAAGAACTGAGGGACTGGCCTAGAATGGTATTCAAGTACATCGATATCCTTGGCGAATCGGCAAAGGGATTCGACGATGCGGTCCAAAATGCCGTTGAAGAAACAGCACAGACGGTAAAGGACATAAGGACTGCAGAAGTAACCAAAATGAACGTAGTAGTATCAAACGACAAGATAGTAGAGTACCAGGTAGTTATGCGCGTGGCGTTCAAAGTAAAGAGAAAATAGGACAACGACGACAAGTCCTATTTTCACCAAAGCGGATCGCCTTGCCATCCGCATTAATTTAATATTGACAGTGCTAGAACCCTGAGGCGATGGAGATAACGGTGGGCCACACGCCCGACGCCGACGATGCGTTCATGTTCTATGGCATGGCCACCGGCAAGGTCAGGTCCCGGCTAGCAGTCAAGCACGTAGTCGAAGACATTGAAACGCTCAACAAAAAGGCACTAAGACACGAGCTTGATGTGACTGCTGTATCGGCCCACGCGCTAGGCTATCTGGACGACTATGTCATTCTAAAGAGCGGCGGCAGCTTTGGTCTGGACTATGGCCCGATAGTCATTTCGAAAAAGAAAATGGATGCCGCCGAGCTTTGCAGAGCAACGATCGCGATCCCGGGGAAACTGACTTCGGCCAACCTTCTTCTCATGCTTGCGATAGGCAGATTCGAAGCAGCCGAGATGTCATTTGAAGCGATACCCGATGCAGTGGAATCCGGCAGGGCAGGCGCAGGGCTCGTCATTCATGAGGCACAAATAACCTATGACAGAAAAAAATTCGTGAAGGTCTTTGACCTGGGGAGCTGGTGGGCTTCCAACAATACGGGGCTTCCTGTCCCGCTCGGCATCAACGTGGCAAGCACCCGTTCGATGGACAGCCAAACGATAGAGGATTTCAGCGAGCTCTTTACAAGATCGATTGCCTACGGCCTTGACAATGTCGGAGAAGCAGTAGACTATGCTATGCAGTACGGCCGAGGCCAGCCAAAGGAAACAATAACAAAGTTTGTGAAGATGTACGTCAACGATCTCACTCTCGACATGGGTCAGAAGGGCAGGGAAGCAATCGCAAGAATGTTTGAACTGGCGAGGGAAAAGAGACTGATAGAAAAAGAAGTAAAGATTAAAGTTGTCTAGAGCCTGCGAATGATGTTGAAAAAAGTGTCCCTCTGCGCCGGCTCTCGCTTTATTTCTCTGACCATACTTGCCAGCTCCTCAAGTGACGTTCCCGAAGATTTGCCAGCTGCCTTGAATATTTCTTCGGAATGTGCCGTTCCCACCATGTCGTTTCCGCCGTACGAAAGAGCTACCTGAGCCACCTTCTTGCCAAGTGCCACCCAGTAGACAGAGATGTTCTTTAGCACGCTTGCCAGCAGCAGACGCGATACTGCGATCACGCGCAGGTCATATGGCGACGGGCTTTCAGCCGTAACCAGGCCTTTTTGCTCAAGCTCGGTATTTTCGAGGCTGAACTTGAGCGGAATAAATGTCGTAAAGCCCCCGGTCTTTTTCTGGAGCTCCCTTATTTTCAGGACATGATCTACAATGTGCTCTGGCTTCTCTATGTGACCAAAGAGCATCGTGCAATTGCTCTTTATCCCCAGCTCGTGCGCCTGGCGCGCGGTGTCAAGCCATTCCTCGCCGGAGCACTTGCCCACAACTATCTTGTTCCTCGTTTCAGGGTGGAATATTTCAGCACCTCCACCGGGAAGCGCGTCAAGGCCCGCGGTTTTCAGCCGTGACAGTACCTCTTTGATAGAATTCTTGGTCAGCCTTGCGATAAAAAAGATCTCTGCCGGAGTGAACGCCTTGATCGTGACCTTTGGCCTTTCTGCCTTGATAGCCTGCATCATTTTTTCATAATAGTCAAGCCCGAGCTTTGGGTGGAACCCGCCTACTATGTGGAGCTCTGTGGCGCCAAGCTGGTCCGCTGCCTCCCTTGCCCTTGCGACTATCTGATCAGTAGTAAGGGTGTAGGCGTCGGACTCGCCGCCTTTTCTGTAAAAAGCACATAGCGGGCAGCTGGCTGCGCAAACATTGGTGTAATTGAGATAGTAGGATGAAACGAACGTGACAGTATCGCCGCAAAGGTCGCGGCGAAGTTTGTCAGCCGCCGATCCCAGAACGAACAGGTTTTCTTCCTGCATCAGCTGCACGCCGTCGCCGTACGAGAGCTCCTCGCCCGCAAGGGCCTTTTCAAGCGCAGGAGTGCCGCCTGCAACCGGCTCGCTCTTTTGCAAACATTGATGATTGCTCCAGAGGTCATTATAAATCGTTGTCGGACTTGCTCCACGAGGACTTGAAGGAATAAATAACAATAAACGCCCACGAACCACAGTTGCAGAGCAAGCTGGTTCAGGACTTCATCAGAAAATCCGATATCAACGACATCTTGGACCGCGCCCTTGAAGGGCACAGTCTCGGCCTTGATGACTGCGTCAGGCTTGTCAAATCCGATGACGTTTACTCTATGGGCCTCGTGGCCAACATACTTCGCCGGCGCCTCTTCGGAGACACTATTACTTTTATCAACAACATTATCCTGAATTACACGAACGTCTGCGTAACCTACTGCAAGTTCTGTGCGTTTTACCGGCCACCGGGACACGAAGAAACGTATACCGTGCCGGTGGACGAGATCGTCAAACGAGTCGCAACATCGCGTGAAATGTTTGGCATAACCCAGGTGCTCATTCAGGGCGGCCACAACCCAAACCTGGGAATTCAATATTATGAAGATGCGTTCAAGGCGATAAAGATCAAGTGCCCAGAGGTCGGGATCAACGGGCTTTCGCCTTCGGAAGTTGACATGATTGCAAAAGTGGAGAGGAGCAGCACAAGGGAGGTGCTGGCCCGGCTAAAGGCAGCCGGAATGGACACGTTTGCTGGCGGCGGGGCAGAGATCCTTGAGGACAGGGTGAAAGAAGAGATCAGCCCTCTAAAGATAAAGAGCCACGAGTGGCTGCGCATAATGGAGGAGGCGCACCAGCTGGGCCTGAAATCGGTGGCCACGATGATGTACGGAAGCGTTGAAACTGACGAGGAACGCGCCAGCCACATAATAAAAATAGCCGAGCTCCAGGCCAGGACTCGCGGCTTTATGGTCTTTATCCCGTGGAGCTTTGAGCCGAACAGGACAGAGATGCAGGCAGAGGGACTGATAAAGTACCCGTCAGGCGGCCTCAATCTCTTGAAAATGATCGCGATTTCAAGGATTATGTTTTCTGGTCTTATCGATCATCTGCAGTCTTCATGGCTGACGAACGGCATAGGGATGGCGCAGCTCGCGCTAAACTACGGCGCCGATGACTTTGGCGGCACGCTCATCGGAGAGGAAGTGGTGAGCGCGACGGGGGCAAGATCAACAGAACTGACCTCTGATCGCATAATTGCGGCAGTAAAACAGGCCGGCTTTCGGGTCGCAGAGCGCGACAATATGTACAGGATCATAAAGTACCACTAAAGTACTCGCTCCATCTCTTGTCCACAATACTCTTGGTCTGCTCGTCCACCTCGACGAGCTGCTGGATCTCACGCATATAGCCTTCCTCGCGGGTTTTTGTTGTCGCGTCGATTCCCAGCTTTGACCCAAGGTTCACGAGAGGCGAAGCTGGATCCAGAGTATCGGTCGGCGTGTTGTTGATGATGATAGTGTCGCGGGCCGGATCTGCGCGCGTAGTCACGGCCCATATCACGTCGTTCATGTCGTGCACGTTGATTTCGCTGTCGACTACGATAAACATCTTTGTCAGCGACAGCTGGCCCATGCCCCAGAGGCCCATCATCACCTTCTTTGCCTGCCCGGGGTATTGCTTCTTTATCGATATTATCGCAAGCCCCTGAAACCACCCTGCGGCAGGCATGGAAAAGTCGACCACTTCTGGATGGAACATCTGCACCAGCGGCAGGAACGAGCGCTCTATCACCTTGCCAATGTATGCGTCCTCGAGTACGGGCCGGCCCACAACGGTTGTCAGGTAGATAGGAGCCTTTCTTCTCATAATTCCGGTCAGCGTAAAAGTTGGAAACGGCTCGGCCGGAGTGTAATATCCTGTGTGATCTCCAAACGGGCCTTCCATCCTGATGTCGTTTGGATCCACGTAACCTTCGAGCACTATTTCGGCATTTGCAGGCACTTCCAGATCCACCGTCTTGCACTTAACTAGCTTCACTCCCTTTTTTCTAGTGATGCCGGAGAAGAGAAACTTGTCCATCCCTTCTGGAACTGGCGCAACAGCGCTGAAAACGGTCGCAGGGTCCGCTCCTATCACTATTGCGACTTCAATCCTTTTGTTCTGCTCTTTGAGCATCTTGTAGTGCTGCGCCCCGCGCTTGTGGATCTGCCAGTGCATTATCGCGTGATGGTCGTCGACTATCTGGATCCTGTAGACGCCAAAATTGCGGATTTCAGTTTCTGGATGCTTTGTGACAGTGAGGCCAAATGTAATGAAGCGGCCTGCATCCCCGGCAAATGACTTTAGCACAGGCATAGAGTTCAACGACGCATTATCAGTTTCGATAATCTCAGTTACCGGCCCGCTATCAACATACTTGGGGCCGTACTCGCCTATCTCTGACAACTTGGGCAGCATCTTTAGCTTGCCTAGCACGCCTGACGGCATTTTCATCTTTGTCAGATCTACGATGCGCCTGCCGATATCGACAAAATCGTCGGTCTCTAGCGCAATTCCCAACCTTTTCATGCTTCCAAAGGCGTTGCCAAGTACCTTCATCTTGGAGCCTTCGACGTTTTCAAAGAGCACCGCGGGCGAGTCTGCGGAATACATGAGCCTGCGCATGATTTCTGCAATTTCAAGGTGCGGGCTGACAGCCGCCTTTACGCGCTTTAGCTGCCCTGCCCTTTCAATGGCTTCAAGATATTCGCCGAGGCTTTCAAACGGCATCTGCCAGCAGCTATTGAGAGAACTCTAGATAAGCGTTGCCAAATGAGCATTCGATGGGCTTGAGAATATTGAACGCGCTTTTTGTGAATGGAATCCGGGCGTGACTAGTTGCGCCTGCTCTTGAGGAATGTGTTCGTGTCCTTGCGCACCAGCGGTATTATCTTTTTCATGATTATGTCGTGCACGTTTCCCTTGTTCACTTCAAATGACAGGAGAAGAACGTAGTAGAGCCTGCTATTTTCATCCGCAATAGGAATAGTGGCCCTGATTATCTTTGCATAGTGTGACATGGCATAGTTTACCTTGCCCAGCAGGTACTCCCATCGAAGCCTGGTATACTGGCGCGTCGCGGCGGTGATGGCATACTGCACCCTTTCCTCCGGACTCAGGATCGGCTTGAGCCCCTTCCTGTCGGCAGTGGCAACAAGGTGGCCGTCTTCGTCTGCAATTCCGGCAAACCGGATCGTCGGGTCAAGCGTGACTATTTTATCACAGAATTCTTGGAAGAATGATTTCATTCAGTATCCCTCGAGTTTCTGGGTATATTTGATTTTCTTTTGAAGCTAGGCGAATCAGCTTTATCTAGCAGATCTGGATTGAGCTATTGCTGTTAATTTGCTGTAAACAGCCCAGCCTAGGGAGTCAGTTACAAAAAGCGGCGTTCTGATGCGTTTATCGGATAATCGTTTGCACTCATGTCTCTCCTTTGAACAAGACCTTCAGAATCGAATTCCCAGTGCTCATTTCCATGCGTCCTCATCCAATGACCTGTTTCAGAGTCGCGCCATTCGTATTCAAAGCGGACAGATATCCGATTATCTCCGTAGGTCCACAGTTCCTTCATTAATTTGTAATCGAGTTCTCTAGCCCACTTGCGCTTAAGGAATTCGATTATCGCAGCCCGGCCCTTCAGAAATTCGGTGCGATTTCTCCATACGCAGTCTTCAGTGTACGCCAAGGCTACAGCTTCAGGATTTCTACAGTTCCACAGTCGCTCTGCGCCCTCCACCTTTGCTTTCGCGGTTTCCGCCGTAAACGGTGGTCTCGGGCTCATTGCGTGATTAATGTTGCTGCGCCGGATAAAAGTCAGAAAGTAACATTGGGGTAACCCAGTGAACAAGCAGTTTCCAGGTTACCTTAGCGTCACCTTTCTATATCCAATGCCTGCTTGAATCCTCTGGGTTTCTTGTCCCGAAACACGTCGGCTGCGCAGTACCTCGTAGAGAACTCGCCCATTTGTTCCAGAATGGGTCTGAGGTGCCCGGCCTTTTCGGTTAGCTCGTACTCGACCCTAAGTGGCATCTCGGGATAGACGTGCCTTTTGACAAGCTCATCGCGCTCCATCTCTCTGAGCCTCAGGGACAGAGTCTTTGAGTTAATCTCTTCCACAGAATCCAAGAGCTCGTTGAATCTTGTCTTTCCGTATAGCATCATGTCACGAAGTATGAGCACAGTGAATTTTCTCCCAATGAGATCAAATGTATTGTGGATAGGACATGATTTTAGTTGTGGTGATTCCAAGTTACCAATTTTTCACCTGCATACAATTTTGTTACTTTCTAACTTATATAGCTTACCTTTCTTCATCTAGTTACAAATGGTGAAGGTGAAATAGTGCATAAAGTGGCGATATTTGTATTTGCAGACACTGGAGCAAACGAAGGTTTGGGCCGCGTCGTGAACGCATTAGAGACAGCAAAGGAATTCAAAAATGATGAAGTGCGACTCTACTTCGATGGTACTGGTACCAAATGGCCAGCAGAATTAGCTGAAGAGGATCATATAGCGCACAAGCTGTACGAATCCATGACGGGCAAGGTCGCAGGAGCCTGTTCATTCTGTGCAGCGGCGTTTGGGGCAACAGAGTCGATCAAGAAGGCTCGCATCCAACTTGTAGGCGAATTCGATGACCACATCAGTGTAAAGGGACTCCTTTCAGCCGGATTTCATATCATGAATTTCTAAAAGATATTCCCGGCTCAGGACCATTTTCATTTTCTTAAATGTAAGAGAAAGCCTTTAGGCACAAGAACGGATACATGATTTCGAATAGTGGGTTTATTAGTTGCCTGTAACGGTTTACGTGCACTAATCAACCAAACCCGGCAAATGTGGTAAAAAATCTAACTGAAGCCATTAACCAAGGTAGTCTGGATAAAGCGCTGAGGGAATTGTGGCCTGACTTTGTGGTTGCAATACATCAATCAGATGTTAGGTATGTCCTTTACAAAATCGATACTTCGGCAAAACCGTCCCTATGCAAATACTTATATTCGTTTTAAAAGGCAATTTGCTTCGCTTTGTCCACTCAGGAGGTTGTAACTTTAGAAGATCGCAGGAATTCGCTGATGAACAGGCGCGAAGTCAAGGCGCTGTTCAGAGGGGCCGCCGGCAAGATCAAGCGGACCGAAGCGGTAGAAAAAATGGCTGCCCAGCTTTCGGTTGACAAGAAACAGATTATCCCGATAAACCTGATCTGCGAAACCGGAATGACCGACGTTCACGCAATATTCTACGTTTATGACGACGAAAAAGTTGCCGGGAAGCAGCTCCCGCGCTACAGGATGCTCAGGACGCTTCCAAAGGAGGAAAGAAAAAAGATACTGGATGATGAAAAGGCGGCAAAGCTCAAGGCGAAGCAGGAATCCGCGGCATCAAAGGGCGGCAGCACTGCCGCGGCTGGCGGGGGTAAGAAAAAGTAATGGCTGACAAAAAGGCTGCAAAAGGCGAGGTTTCCGTCTACAAGTTCTACAAGGTGCAGGGCGACAAGGTAACCCGAACAAAGAGGGACTGCCCGCGTTGTGGGAAAGGAGTGTTCATGGCGGAACACAAGGACAGGCTTACCTGCGGCAGGTGCGGCTTTACGGAATTCACCCACAAGGAACAGGCCAAGAAGGTCAAAAAGTAACCTATTTCACAATATCTCGTAGTTCCTTCTTGATGGCCCGCGCCACAGACGGAACCAGCACAGGATAGAACGATTCTATGTATCGCCTGCTTTTTGACAGCGAGCTTACCTTCGAGCTATCTGTTGCAACGTCAAGGTAGCCGCGCAAGAATGCCCTGGTTATTCTCGTGGCGGCAGAAATGTTTCGCGTTGTCTTTAGTCCCCAGCTCAGGAACTCTGCGAGGTCCCAGACCTGATCGCCGGAATCAAAGACAAACTGCTCCAGGTCTGTAAAGCAGAGACCGCTCTCGCTTACTATCACATTTTTCGGTTTGATGTTGCCCAGGCTTGCTCCAGCGTTGTGGATCCTAGCAACTTGGGAGCCGGCTTTGGCCAGCAGGTAAAGCTCGTCGTTTCCCTTTATGCAGCTCCTTATCACATCGGCAAGAGTTCTCCCCTCCACAAATCGTGTGACAAGCAGCTTTCTATCCAGGACTATGGTCTCTATCGCAGGCGCGCAAAGTCCAAGGCCCCGGACGTACCTGATAGCCTTGTATTCAGACCCGAGTCTTGAAATCGGGTCTACCTTGAAACGCTTTATCGGCGCGGTCCAGAGGCTCAGAGCTGCCCACTTTACTGACTTTGTCTTTGCAAGATCCTTTACCACGATCTTGTAGTCGCCAGAGTCCGTACGCAGGATGTGCAGGACGGTCCTGCTGTTTACGTTTCCAAGCCGGCGTTTTCGTAAAACTGAAAAATTCTTGATCCCGCGAAAAGCCATCAGGTCTTCGAGCCAGTCCTTGCTCTCAGCTACGAGCTTGCCCTCTGCGAGCTGCCAGTATTCGCGTCTCGGATATTCCATGAACGCTGGAAGCTCAATTTGCTGCCTGGCATGGCGCCTGATCTTTGACTCGGCCTCCTTGATGGCGAGATGGTAGATCCTTCTTCCCGCGTATGTCTGGACTACATACGAACTGAATTCCTGCAAGCTCTTCGTCAGCTTTAGTTTGATCCTGTCCCTGTGAACAGTAACGCGCTTTTCGGAAATCTGCAAGAGATCGTCACTTCGGGAGAACAGCTGGCTATCTCCGGAAATAATGTCATGAAGTGCGCTGCGGTAGCCCGCGAGTGCGAAATTCAAGTTGCGCTTTGCTTCCGGCCCGGCGTAGGTCTTGTAGTAGCTGTAGACGGCGCTGGGGTAGAGCGACATCCTCCGCTTTATCTTGGCAAACGCGATGTATTCCAGCGGAAACGTAATCTCGGTGCCGAGGATTCCAGTAGAATTCACGATGTTCTCCAGCTCCTCGAGGATCACCCTTCGCTTGTAAGCACGCTCTATGGAATCGAGCATTTCGGCATTAATTACCGGTTCGTAGATATGCAAGAGCCGGCCGGCTGCAAACTCGCCCAGCAATCCACGCCGGGCGTCAGCTTCTATCGAACGGCGGCTTACTGCGAGGGCTGAAACGTCGATCCCGGACTCGCGCAGGTAGACGTACTTTATGGCGTACGGATATTCTTCGAGGACCAGGAACAAGTCGATGTCGCTATCAGGCCGCGAATAGCCTGCCGCCTTTGAGCCATAGATGCATGCGGCAGCTACCTTGCGGCCTTTTGCGACCTTGTCAATGCATTTCTTTATTGCGGAAAGTTCTTTCGGCGAGAGGCTAGACATAGCCGTTTCTTTTCTTTCGGAGCTTTACGCTTTCAAACTCGGAAATCTTGTCCCTGACTGCCTGGTCCACCTGGAGCCGGGCCATAGCCTCTATTGGGATCTTGATTACGTTGGCGTCTATAGGCACTCTGGTGGTGGAAAGGCGTTTGTTCATCCAGAGCTTGATTGCCTTGTCTTCGAGCTTGAAGTCCCGAAAGCCTTCCGGAAAGCGGGTGGTGATGTGCTTTACCAGCGTAGGATCGGACTTGAAGACTGCCCTTTCTTCAAGCAACCGTCCCGAGTCGGCATATGTCCCTTCGAAAAGAGTGCTAGACACCTCATCGGATATCACCCTCATCTTTACTATCCTGCTCACAAGTTCAAGATAGTGCATGAATTCGTGAGCCAGAATCGCATGTATCGTCCCCTTTAGGCCGTACGCGATGAGCGGAGCAGTCACCTGCACGACGACTCTCAACAGCCTGTCATCGCCCACAACCGGTATCGTCCTTGCAAAGAAAATGCCCATGTGGGTAAACTCTACGGCCGACGTTGAAACGACCAGGCTCGGCTCGACGTAAAAGTATGGGTACTTTAAGCCTGACGCTTGCTCAACCCTCCTGATGCCTTCCTCCACTAGCGGGAATCTTTTAACTATCATGTCATGGATTCTCTGGGGGATCTCGCGCGCTGCAAGGGCGTTTCGAACCTTGTAGAGCGGATCAAAGCTGCTCATTCTTTAGCTGCTGACAATTTGCCCCGCTGAGACAAAAATGTTACTGAAGTTCTACATCCAGGATGTCAAACCTTACGCATTCGCATTTGCACCCAAGGACTTCAGAGATGTTTGGTTTCATGTACTCCTCGCCCCCGACAAACTGCTTTATCATGAGCCCGCCATCTGCTACCACAGTCAGCACGAGATTGTTAGAATCAATCCTGCGAACGCTTGCAGAACGGATCCGCTTTGTAGCCATTTTCGACCGGTTACGGTAGCTCACTTCCCTGCCTGCAAGTTCCCTGAGCGCTTGCAGTTCCTTTTTCGTCAGGTTCTTGTCGCACCTGATATGAATTCTTGTCTTGACAATAAAGCGAGGCTGGGTGGTAGGTAGTTCGTCTACCGTGGACAAGATTGCCTGGACCCCATTGCCCCTGATTGTTATTTTTCTAAAGTTTCTTTTTCGCGGGTCGGAAACTCGCGCATAGAACGGCCGGCCCTTGCCCAGCACTTGGCTGTTCTGGTCTTCACTTCCAATCCATGAAAATCTTGGCGTTATCCCCTTGGTTATTGCCATCAGCTTTTTTGCGATCACGCCTTCGATGCTATCGTAACCCGAGAGCCCGGAATGATTGCAGGAGCCGCAACCCTTGCCCTCGCAATCGGGACACCTGTCCTGCTTTTGAGGCATTCCCGATGCCTTCTTTGTGTACCGGCCGGCAAGTGCTAGCGGCCTGGACTTGGCCGTTACATCAATACTATTTTCCTTGTCAATGGCCAGGCTTATCGTAATATCTGGCCTTAGATAATCGACCTTTCCCCTAGTCTGCCTGGCGAGCCTCATTCCAAGCTCCCTTGTCAGCTGGTTCTTTACGCTTTCCATGCCGCGTATCTTTAGCCTTGCCCTTAGCGCGTCCTCCCTCTCGTAGATCTGGGTGGGTAGCGTGGCGCCAACAAGAAAAGTGTCAAACTCGTAGTCGCAAATGGCAGTCTTGATCTTTTCTGTCAGAGAATCCAGCTTTTCCATTAGACCCCTGCAGATAAAGCAAGGTTGGCTCAGTTTCGTTCGCGCAATGGCCCCTTGCCTTTCAGAGCAGCGATTGCAGAGCCTGTACTGCTTTAGCTGCGCGGCAAGGGAATTTCTGTCATGAGCCAAGACCAAGCCTTCCAAGGAACCCTCCCCCTCTTCCTTTGTTGCGCTTCATGAAATCCTTGGAATCATTGTAATGTTTTATCATCGCCTTGATCTCGCTTTCCGGCAGGCCGGAGCCCCTGGCTATCCGCTTTCTACGTGATTCGTTGACGGTGTCTGGCTCTTTCTTTTCTGCCTTTGTCATGGACTGGATAATAAATCGCCACCTCTCCATCCTCACCTGCATTGCATCCAGCTGGTCCTCCTTTACCATTCCAGAAAGCCCCGGAAGATTGTCAAGGACATTTTTGAACCCGAGCTTGCTCGCTGAATCAAGTTGCGCGTAAAAGTCCTCTATCGTGAAATTCCCCTTCATTATCCTCTTGGCCTGGTTTTCGTCGGCCTGCACCTCGAGGTTCTTTGCCATTTCGAGCAGAGCCTTTATGTCGCCCATTCCAAGCAGCCTACCTACAAACCGCGTAGGGGAGAACTGCTCCAGATCGTCGATCCTCTCGCCGGTGCCGATGAACAGCACCTTGGCCCCGGTCGCTGCGGACGCAGCGAGCGCGCCGCCGCCTTTGGCCGTGCCGTCAAGTTTGGTAAGGACAATGCCTCCCACCGGCGCTGCCTTGTGGAAAGCCTCCGCCTGCTTGAAGGCTCCCTGGCCTATTGTTCCGTCGATAACGAGAAGAACAAGTTCAGGCGTCACCACCTTGTACATGTCATTCATTTCCTGCAGGAGGCCCTCCTCCTCCTTGTGCCTCCCGGCAGTATCAATGATAACTACATCCAGGTTCTGCGCCTCAAAGTGTTTCAGCCCTTTTCTTGCTATCGCGACAGCATCCTTGTTCTCTTCTTCGCCATAGACCTCGACGCCTGTCTTGCTGCAGTTCATTTTCAGCTGGGTAAGCGCTCCCGGACGCCAGGTGTCCGCACCTATCACCCCTACCCTGTAGCCATGCTTTGTAAGCCACCTTGACAGCTTGGCAGTAACCGTGGTCTTGCCGCTGCCCTGGATTCCTAGCATGAGCACGACATTCCGCTTGCCAGGTTTGAAGAACGAAGTGGCAGCCGAATGGTCATCTTCGGGCGACTTGTCTATTGTCTTGATAGTTTCTCCAGAATATCCAAGCATCTTGGCCAGCTCGCCGTACAGGATCGTGATGATGTGGTCCTTGCGCGAAAGGCCCTTTGGCGGCTGCTCGTTGAGGGCGCGCTCTTTTAGGGTGTCAGTGATTGACTTTACAATGGTGATCTTTACGTCTGAAAGTATGAGTGCCCTCTGCAGATCCCTGCACAGGGAATCGATGAGCTCTTCGTTAATGTCAGACGCGCCCGTGATCTTTTTCAGGGCACCTCGCAGGTCGTCACGAAGCTTTTCAAACATGGCCGCTACTTTTCTACTAGTGCAGCTTCCAATATTTCAAATATTCCCCGCTGGCCGTCCCATTGCACGCTAGCGCGCCTTATGTCGAGCCTCTTTTGGAAGAGCGGGCAATCGATGACAAGGGTTTCAGCCTCGCCTCCTTCAAAAGTTAGGTTGAAGCCGTGCTTTTTGCCAAGTGATGCCAGCCTTGTCAAAGACTCTTTGTCCAGGGTAGCACCTAACCATTCTTTTCCTAGGCCCATGGCAGAAACGCCTACGATCAAGATCTTGTAGCCGCTTTCTACCAGTTCGTTCATGTACTCGGTGGGATCAGAGTGCCAGAGGGGCGCGACCGGCTCGAGCTCATGGTCTTTGCAGACTTGCTCAAATGCCTGTTTTTGGTACAAGCTGGATATCCCTCCATAAAGGACTCCCTCAATATTGTACATGGCCTTCGCCTGCGCGATGGATTCGCCAAGCGCCTTCATTTCGTCTTCCTTGGTTCCTCCAGCCACCGGACGATCAATTGCCGGGATCTGCATCGCGTCTGCAAGGTATTTTGTGATATGGCTGTTGGGATAATGGAATAGCGGGCTGTCGTCGGCAGCCGGGTGCATGGTTAGGAGGCACACGACCTTGTGGCCAAGCTGTTCAGCCCGGTGGATCGAAAAAGTGCTGTCCTTGCCGCCGGAATAGAGCGAAGCCAGCTTCACGGGTGAAGAGCTGCCCAGTTTGGGCATTAAACTCATTCGATTAGCCGCTAATTGTTTATATCCTCACACTGACCCGAGTCTAGTATTGGACTTGTTGCTTGAGGCAAGGAACCTCAAAAAGTATTTTCCGGTCAAAAAAAGCCTGTGGCAACTGATGCAAAGGGGAGGACAGGAATACGTGAATGCCGTTGACGACGTCAGTTTCACTCTTCAAAAAGGCAAGGTGCTTGTCATCGCTGGAGAGTCCGGTTCGGGCAAGACTACGGTTGCCAGGCTTGTGATGAGGGCTATTGACGCTGACAGCGGCTCGATAATTTTCGAAGGCAAGGATGTAACGCACTACAACGGAGAACAGCTGAAGGACTTTCGCGCTGCGGTCCACATGGTCTACCAGGATCCATACACGTCCATGAACCCGCGCATGAAGATCTTTGAAATTCTGATGGAGCCAGTTGCAATACACGACAGGGCAAGTACAAAAGAAGCCAGGGCAGCAAAGGTCCATAGCGCCCTTCGAGAAGTTAGCCTCGATCCAGAAAAGATCTCTCGCAAGCTGCCGCATGCCCTTTCCGGCGGCGAAAGGCAGAGAGTGGCGCTTGCAAGGGCCCTAGTGCTTCGACCAAGGCTTATCGTCGCCGACGAACCTGTGTCAATGCTGGATGTATCCATCAGGGGAGAGATATTGGGGCTCATGCAGACGCTCAAGGAAAAGTTTGGCATTTCATACATTTACATAACGCACGACCTTTCGACCGCCCGCTATGTTGGCGATGACCTTGCAATAATGAAGGCCGGCAAGATAGTCGAAATGGGCCCCATTGATAAGGTGCTGGCCAACCCGGTTCACCCCTACACAAAGCAGCTCATCAGCGCGATCCCAGAGATAAAATCCCAGTAGCAACAAGCATCTCAACATGAAAAACATATTAATGCAGAACTGACCCTAATCATAGTGCGGAAAGCACCAGTACTGTCTGCCGGTATCATCGCGCTGCTCTTATTCTCTATCCTTGCTGTGATGCCTGCCTCTTTTGCCCAGACAGAAAAAGGTCCGTACATAGACCAAGTGAGGTTCATCTTTCGCGAAGATGAGAATCTTGCGCTTGAAGAAATAAGGAATGGCGATCTGGACATGTATCATTTTAGAATCGCGCTCGAGGCCGCGCCTGCAGCAGAGAATGATCCCCGTTTGCAGGTGCATCACAGGCAGGCTGGTTCGATGGGGCTTTTCGTAAACCCGGCGCCCTCGGATGACGACAACACGATCAATCCTTTCGAGTTCCGGGAGGCAAGGTACGCCCTGAACTACCTGGTAGACCGCGAGTCCATAGTCAACCTTGTCCAAAGGGGGTACGGGACTGCAATGATCGATCCCTTCGGGCTTTCCTCACCGGAATACCTGAATGTTATTGACATCGTAGAGTCGTTTGGCTTTAGATACAACCCTGCGCTTGCAGAAAAAATGATCTCTGATGCTATGATTGGAGCAGGGGCCCTGAAGCAGGACGGCAAATGGACATACAGCAATAATCCTGTTGCGATAAAAATGCTGATCAGGCAAGACGATACGCCACGCAAGTCTTTGGGCGAGATAGTAGCCTCAGAGCTGGAAAAGATAGGCTTTACCGTCCAGAAGGAATATGGTGACTTGAACAAGGCAACCACAGTGGTATATGGGACTGACCCGAAGGATCTCCAGTGGCACCTGTACACCGAAGGGTTCGCCGGAACTTCAGTCTTTGTGCAGTACAACCCGGTGGTTCCGGCGCAGATGTACGGGCCATGGTACGGGAGGATGCCAGGCGGGCAGAATCCGGCGTTCTGGATCTATCAAAACGCGACCCTGGACGAAGTGACACAAAAGATTCTCTTCTTCAACTTTACCTCTGAAGCGGAAAGGAACGACCTTGTCAGGAAAGCTGTGCAGATGGGAGTGCAGGAATCCG
This sequence comes from Nitrososphaera sp., assembly GCA_025449675.1. Classification (GTDB taxonomy): domain Archaea; phylum Thermoproteota; class Nitrososphaeria; order Nitrososphaerales; family Nitrososphaeraceae; genus Nitrososphaera. The sequence goes on from JANWIX010000064.1 coordinate 18,453, forward strand.
TCAGGATCTTTGTAACGCAAAAGACGGATCCGTTCGTCGCGTCGGCCAACCTTCGAGGACTGGTCAACGATTTTGGAGCAGGCATCACCAGCAAGTATACGCTGCTCAACGTCCAGCAGACAGATGGAACAAAGTCACTTGACATAGGTGTCAAGCAGATCCACCAGGGTTCCTGGAATAGCATTGGCGGACTCCAGGACACGTACAGCAGAGACATCTACAGCTCCATTGCCGACAGCGGAACGTTCCGTGACCCCTACACCGGCGACATAATTCCATTCAGGGCAGAGTGGACAGACGTCTCCACCGAAGGCCCTGTGAACAGGATGGCAGTTGACCCGAGGGCACAAGTGTGGGACCCAGCGACACAGACGTGGAAGGCAGAAGGCAGTGGCACTTCTTTGAGCAAGGTGATTTTCAAGCCGCTGTATTCCAGTTGGCACAACGGGATCCCAATGGATGTTTCCGACTTGATGTTCAGCCAATATTTCTTCTTTGAATGGGGAACTGATTCCGGCGAGGCAGATCAGACAGTGGATCCAGATTACACTGCCCAGGCGTCGGCGGCAATCCCGCTCATGAAGGGCCTGATCTTCTCGCCAACAGAAATTGAAACCTACATAGACTTGTGGCACTATGATGAAAAAGAGATAGCGGACTCGGGTATCTTTTTCGCCAGCGAACCTTGGGAGATAGCGGCGGCCACTGAAAGGCTCGTCGTAGACGGAAAACTTGCCTTTTCCAGGAATGAAGCAAGCGTCAAGGGCGTAAGCTGGCTCGACCCGCTCGTAAAAGAGCACGCGGACATGATAAAGGCTGAACTCTTGAAGATGAAGAGTGAGAATTTTGTGCCGCCGGCTCTAACGACAGTGGTAAGCGCTGACGCAGCTGCGAAGCGCTATGACGCAAGCATAAAGTGGATCGAGGATCACGACCATGCGATCATTAGCAACGGTGCATTTTACCTTGATAGCTTTAACACCGCGGGCGGCACAATAACAATAAAGGCGTTTCGCGATGAGTCGTATCCATTTGAGGTCGGGCATTGGTCAAAGTACGAGCAGCCGAGGCTCGCCGACATCACAAGCATCAATGTACCAAGGTCTGTGGTGATAGGTCAGCCGGCTGAAGTGAGCCTTGACCTCGAGGTCGCCGGTGAACCCAGCAGCGACGCGACCGTAGAGTATTTTGTTTCTAACAAGGACTCGCAACTGGTCGCAAGGGGAAATGCCGAGCCTGAGGGGGAAGGCAAGTTCAGGTTTGAACTGCCAGCAGAGAATACGCAAAAGCTATCACCAGGTCCTAATCAGCTAAAGGTTTTTGCAAGCAGCAACGACGCCCGCCGCTTTGATATTTCGACTAGCACTATTCTTGCGGCCGGCTCATCTTCGACAAACAACCAGACATCCAACAATCAAACAGGGAGCACTGACCAGACCCCGCAGCAGCCATCTGGCTGCCTGATCGCGACCGCAGCCTTTGGATCCGAACTCACGCCCCAGGTGCAATACCTCCGCAACTTCCGCGAGCAATACATACTTTCTACTTCATCGGGAGCGGCTTTCATGAACGCATTCAATTCCATCTACTACTCATTCAGCCCCCAGGTAGCTGACTATGAACGGGGACAACCGTGGCTGCAGGGCGCAGTAAAAGCCGGGTTGTATCCATTGTTCGGAATATTGATGGCTTCAGAGCGCGCTCATTTTGTCACCAATGGCGGAGAGGCAGGCTCGATAATGTCGGGGGCGCTGGCAAGCATGCTCATCGGAATTGTCTACCTGTGGCCCGCGACCATCTCTGCTAGGGTGCAGAGCAGGTTTTCCGCAGCCGCCAAGATTTCGGTGCTTATCCTGGCCGCCTCCCTGGTTCTTACATTCGTCGGGATATTTGCTGGCTACTCTGGGCTACTAATGTTCAGCACGCCTCTCATTGTGCTATCGATAGCCAGCGCATCTGCGCTGGCTGCGGGCTGGCTGATCAGGCGAGCTCTAAAATTAACACAGGCAAATATTAATAGAAAACTGTTCTAGTAGTGCAGGATACACGCAATTGGGCTTTTCTCGCTTTGTCATAAAGAGGTCAATAAACATGGTCATTGTGCTCTTTGCGACTCTAGTCCTGACTATAGCCCTGCTTGGTCCGACCATGGACAAGATCCTGAAGGAATCGATATTGTATTACGCCGTGGAGGAGCTAAACAACAAGGACATAAAGTTCCCTACCGCAGCAGAACGCCAGCGCTACATCGACGAGCAAGTCGCGAGGCAAATCAAAACCATCGGACTTGATGAGCCCTGGTACGGTCCGAAACGCTTCGCCAACACCGTACTGAAAGTCATGATACTGGATCTCGGAAAATCAAACTACATTACGAGCGACGCTGGCTCTCCTAAAGTATCTGATATCATACTAGAAAAGATGCCAAAGACGATACTCTTGTTCACAACCTCAACGATAATCGTCACGGTAATCGGGCTCTATCTAGGCGCATTCGTGGGAAACAAGGCAGGGTCGTTGTGGGACAGACTCAATTCTACTTTTGCTGTATTCAGCAGCTCATTTCCTACATGGTGGGTAGGAATGCTGATGATCTTTGCCTTTGCCTTCACATATCATATTTTTCCATCCCGGGCCACACCGCTCACACCGCCTTCTGATCCTTCGTACATATTCGACCTTCTTTACCACATGCTGCTTCCACTGATAACAATCGTATTGGTTGCCTTTGGCGCGTGGGCCTACACCGTTCGGTATTTCGTGGTGGGAGTACTGGGAGAAGACTATATTGCCGCAAAGAGGACGGCGGGGATTCCAGAAAGAAGGATAGTGTATTCGCATGCTTTGAAAAATGCGGCACCGCCTATAGTTACAGTCGTGGCACTGAGCCTCGCTGGCTCGCTCAGTGGAGCCATAACTATCGAGGCAGTGTTTGACTGGCCGGGGATGGGAAGCCTATACTATGATGCGATAGGATTTCTCGACATCCCAATCATAATAGGGATCACCTATGTTTTGACTGTCATCTTTATCCTCACAGTCTTTGTCACTGACATAATCTATGCCTACTTTGATCCGCGGGTGAAAGTCGGATGAGCGTTACTGAGGTACTCTCCAGGTCAGACATTATTCGCCAGTTCAAACACTCAAAGAGCGGTCTGGCAGGCGTATTCTTGCTACTCGCCCTTGTCCTGATGAGCGTTTACGCCGCTGTCGCGGTACCGTTCGAATCTCTCAGGCAGTGGAACAATCCCGTCTTCTGGGTTGACCTGCCGCAGTCCGCTGCCCCTGCGTGGACAAACTTTGGCTTTGGACCAAAGAACACCGAGCATGTTGTTCTGCGCATGGAGGATGCGTCAGTTTCAGTCTCTACCGAAGGAGGTGTGCGGACCGTGACGCATTCCTATTCTTTGAACTACAACTATGACACCTATCCGGACGACTTTATGCTAATCTACGCCGCTCGATACGGTAGCACGCAGCCTGCATTGCAGGTAGACGTACTGCGCCCGGACGGAAATGAATTCAGGATTTACTTTGCTTCACTTCCTCCGTCGCAGCAGGGTGACAATGAATTCTCTGCAAGGGTATTCTCTACCGACAGGGCGGTATCAACTGAGCTCCGAAAATACTTGGGCTCCTTTTCGTATACACCGGACCACACTAGGCCCCAGGTCATGATGTTCTCAGATGCGGTTGAGAACAGAGTGCTGAAGGGAAATTACGTGATAAAAGAAACGTTCTATCTTTTCGACCCTGCCGATTCAGTGGTCAATTCAGGGTTCATTCTGGGAGGCAAAGTCTACGGGATCATTGGAACTGACGACTTGCGCAGAGATCTATCAGTGGGGATACTGTGGGGCGCCCCCGTCGCATTGTTCATCGGGCTCACCGTCGCAATAGCCGGCGTAATTATAGGCCTTATCTATGGTGTCATTGCCGGATACAAGGGGAACCGCACGGATGAAGGGCTGATGAGAATAAACGACATATTCTATTCTCTGCCGACTCTTCCGCTTCTGATTATACTATCTGTCACCATAGGCAGGAACATCTTTCTCATCACCGGATTTCTCGTGATATTTGGCTGGGTGGGGATGGCGAAGATAAGCAGAAGCCTTGCCCTCCAGATAAAGAATCTTCAATACGTTGAAGCAGCAAAACTGATGGGCCAATCGGATTTCAAAATAATATCCAAGCACATCATCCCCCAGCTTCTCCCGCTGACTTTTGCTTCAATCGCGATCTCTGTCCCTAGCGCAATCCTGGGAGAAGCGACGCTTAGCTTCCTGGGCCTTTCCGATCCTTCCATCCCGACATGGGGACAGATATTGCACGACGCAAACACTGCCGGCGCCGCTTCAAGGGGCCTCTGGTGGTGGATAGTACCTCCAGGACTCATGATAGCGCTGACCGGCCTGGCCTTTGTCCTGATAGGCAACGCGCTTGATGTAATAGTCAACCCAAGGTCCAGAAAGAGATGATGGATGCCTCAGGACTCATAATCTTCATCACAAGATGAGAACTCTTTCAGCCGGCTCTTCCTACACTTCATCAGCATCCGGCAGTAACTCTGCCGCTCTATTGTATAACTTTTAGCCCTTGACCCTGACGATCTTGATCCTTTCGAGGACCTTCCAGTATTCGACTTCCCTGCCCTGGATGTCGCCCTGCGCTATGCGCTCCTTTATCTCGTCTTCCACCGCCGTCGTCTCAAAAGTCTCAAAAGTTTCCAGATCCATTATCTGGAGCGTATCGCCCTGCTTTGATATTATCTGGCCGCTGCGCTTGTCTATGAGCGGGACTTCGACCTTGGCGGAAACAGGACCTACAAATGGATGTGTCCTGCCATCGAAAACCCCCACCGCGTTGATCCTGGCCTTGGCCGATCCATGCTTTCCCGGTTTGCTGTGATCATATGAAACGATCCTGCAAGGCTCGCCATCAACGACAATGTATGAACCGACTTTCAGCGCACCAAGATCCATCGGCTTGCTCATAAATCAAGTGCCTAGAGAAAAGCCTGCTTATATAACGCTTTACTTCAATTTCTCCAAGATGGAAAAACTGACAAGATTGTTGAGCGCGATTCCTCTCCGGGCGACATCGCGCCTTGTACGCTCGCAGTATTTTTGATCCGTCTGGTGCGTCTTCTCTCCCTCGACCTCAAGTATCACCAGGTTTTTGGAATACGGGAACGTGAATTTTGGCTGCTCGGCCGCCAGCAGCTGCATCTGCGCAAGGCTTGCCTTCTTTACCCTGTCGCGCCGGGCAATCGCATTTGCCAAGTCGCCGATTGCTGGATCGCCATTAGTGTACTTTGTGAAATAAAGTGAAACATAATTCAGCCTGTCACCAGCGCGCTCAAACAACGGGCCGGAGAAACTGAACGTGAACGAAAGCCGATCCATGTTGCTGTTCTTGATGTCGCCAAGTACGGCCTGAAGATCATTAAACGAAGCAAGGATGTACGTATTTGCTTTATTCGGAAAGTACGGAATGCTCTCCTCCGCAAATGTCGCGGTCGCAAAGTAAATGTCAGCGACTGCGTCGTTCTTCTTCCAGTATTCGATCAGGGACGCCGACTGCTTGTCATGTGGCGTGCAAACGTAACCCTGAACGCTACCCCCCGCGTTATCCGCCAATCCCATTCAGAGGTTATAATGGGAGTATATATGCTGTAGGGCAACATCGACTTGGTTGTTTCGTGCTTGAGTCACATAGATGGTCCCAGCCAGCCGACTCTCCTGAAGGCCAATACCATCAGAAGGGCAGAGCCGACTGATGTCGCCAGAACAAACATCAAAGTCGTATAGGGCCCCAGCAGATCCCAAATTCCCGTCTGAATGCCTCCTGGCAGATTTATGTTCATTCCATAGTATGTGCCAATCACAGTTGCAGGTATTGAGAGTGTGAATACTATGGTGAGTACTGCCAGTATCTTGTTCGTCTTTTCCTGGCTGAGCATAAAATCAGTGTCTTTGTATATCTCGACTGTTTCTCTCGCCTCCTCAAGTGCCTCGAATATCTTGTCAACGTGCTCGCGAACATCTTTAAAGTATGGCGCAAGGTCCTCTTTGGAAAACGGCTGGACGTCGTTTGTCAGATCCACCACGGTCCTCCGGAGTGGGATTACAATCCTGCGAAGAGTTGTGATCTCGCGCCTCAAAAGCGATATCTGGCGGGGAATGGATATCCGCTCATCAAAGACGCTATCTTCAATGTCATCTATGTTTCCCACGACTTTCATCAGTATGTGCAGCAGGTCGTCAACTAGGACGTCTATTATCTTGTGCAGAAGGAATCCCGATGACTTGCCCATTATCAGCTGCCGCTGGCTTTCGTCGTTCTTGCACATGTTGAATAATTCTTCGAGCGGCTTTAGCTCGCCCTGGTGTATGGTAACGAGAAAATCGGCGCTGACAAAGATGGATAGCTGGCTGAAGAGGAATCCTTTGTCCTTGTCAGGAGTCGGGAAATGGAGGATCACAAAGATGTGGTCTTTGTACCGGTCTATCTTTGGCAGCTGGATCTTTGATAGACAATCCTCAAGGTTCAGCTTGTGGAAGGGATACTTTTGCCCGAGGTTGTTCATATCGGCAAAGGTTGGCCTTTGCAAGTTGGTCCACGTGACTCCGTTGTTGGTTATTGTTTCAGGCCGGCCCTCTTCAGACATCTGCGCTCCCTTGTGCTACCTGCTGCGTAACAGCAAATGCCGTTATAAAAAAGTGTGTCAGAAATTTGACCTGAGTTTCTGGTAGTCCAGAGCCTTTGAACTTGAAGCAGTGTGCCACTTTGATGATACGCCTGCCTCAGCTAGCCGGGACTTGTAGTAGGGAATCACGGCAAACCCGAGGACCGTAGAAGCAGCACCTAGTGGGTCTTTGAATGCACCCCTTAGTGCCTTTGCTGCCGCGGTCCTCAATGGCAGCGCGATCTTGGACTTTGATGCTTGAGGGCGAAGCTGGCGGTGCCCGTTGGCTGCCCTCGCGACCTGCGATGCAAGGTCGGGCATGTTCCCGGGAGGTCTAAAGTATACGACCGCCTCCCTTTCGTATTCGACTTCAAGACCCAACTCCATTACCTTGTACTGAAGATACAGGTCGATTGCGATGGTTTCTTCCGGTATTCTTATCCTTCTTGCTGCGGATATCTTGATTGAGAGAGCCCTTCCCATGACGGTGTACTGGGACACCCTTTCAAGCCTCACCGAGCCAAGCCAATCCGAGATGAACTTTGAGGCTCTTCCAGGAATTCCTGCGGCGTCAAAGGGCAGAGGGTTTGACGCGCAGATCCCTACGCGTCCTCGAATCCGGGAAGCAAGTCGCTCGGTGCACGATGGATGGGGGATAATGTCTGCATCGTAGAGGACAAGGGTGTCTCCGCTGGCCCGGTGAAAAATTTCGTTCCACGCGGCCGATGCGCCTCTTCTTTCGTCCCGATGCAGAAGCAAAATGGGAAGAGATGAATGACTTGCAAATTGCTCCACAAGCTCGGGTGTCCTGTCAGACGAATCGTCAGAGACTATTACCTGTCGTATCTGGCTGTGCAAGCGCTGCCGTTCCAGAGCATGGAGCAGGTTTGTAATATTCTTCTCCTCATTGTAGGAGGGAATACCAATTGTTATCTGGCGCACTCTTTAATTTCGTCAAGAGGATGTATTATGAGTTTTGTGGTGCTAATTCCTCACAACAACCTATTCATAGACCATTCACCAATTATTGCCCATCGCTTGCAACAGGTGAGGCATGGGGACGCCGATATGCACAGCGCGATGCTGTATGCCGCTGGTCTTCGCAAAGAGCATTTGACTTTTCCAATTTTCGCTTCAGACGCTCGGGGAAGAATAAGCGCGATGCCCGGCATGTCGCTAACCCCTGTTGGCGAAATAGCGCGACGCGCTGAAGAGGTCGCCGATAGTGGCATTTCTTCAATAATCCTGTTTGGGATTTCAGCAGACAGGGATGCAAGGGGTTCTCCGGCGGCGCATCCTGAAGGCATTGTGCAAAAGGCTATACGGGAAATAAAATCTGTTTTTGGCTCGTCAATTAGCATTGTAACTGACGTATGCGTGTGCCAGTACAACAACACCGGCCACTGTGGCCTGTTGCGCAATGGGCGAATAGATAACGACTCTACTCTTGAGGTTCTTGCAGAGATTGCGATGAGCCACGCGGAGGCCGGCGCGGATGTGGTGGCTCCGTCTTCGATGATGGATGGTCAGGTCCAGGCAATCCGGACGGCGCTGGCAGACGGTGGGTTGAGGCCGCAGATACTTTCCTATTCCGCAAAGCATGCCTCATCGCTCTATGCCCCGTTCAGATCGGCCGCATTTGCCAGACCAAGGTCCAGCATGGACAAGTCTTCGTACCAGGTCTCCTATGCAAATCCAAGGCAGGTGATGATGGAAGTGCAAACCGACATCGCCGAAGGCGCCGACATGGTCATGATCAAGCCGGCAATGACATACCTTGATCTCGTTACGATGGTAAAGGATCGCTTCTCCATTCCCGTCGCTGTCCAAAACGTCAGCGGAGAGTACGCGATGATAAAGGCTGCAGCTGCCAGGGGCTGGATCAACGAAGAGGAATGGAAGGTAAAGACGCTGGCTTCGATAAAACGGGCCGGAGCAGACAGAATAATTTCTTACTTTGCAATGGATATCGCAAAGTACCTTTGATGCTTGGATAGCACTTGCGCGGAACCCAACACAATTATATATCATTCTTGTGGCAAACGGAAATGTCCCGCGGTAGCTCAGCCTGGTAGAGCTTTCGGCTGTAGATGTCGGCTTTGTCTCATTAGCTGACCACGTGAAACGGCCTATCGGGCGTACAACTTGCAGTAACCGAAGAGTCGCAGGCTCAAACAAAATTGGCAAAAGCCAATTTGGAGCAAATCCTGCCCGCGGGATACATAATTAGATATTACCTTAAAACCGCAGAATTTCTCGATGCAAAAGATTGAAACTATAAACCCATCAACAGGTAAGGTCATCGCAGCTTACGAAGGCGAGAGTCCGGAGATAGTCAGCAGGAAAGTAAAGGCTGCCCGCAACGCTTTTCCCGGCTGGAAAAAGCGGGACCTGTCAGAGCGCGCCGAGTATATTCGCAAACTCGGTCGGGTCATGAGAAAGAACAGGGAGGACTATGCAAGGATTGTAACGGAAGAAATGGGCAAGCCGGTCAGGCAGTCGCTTGCCGAGATCGAAAAATGCGCCTGGGTCTGCGACTATTACGCGGATCATGCTGAAGTATTCCTGCGCGACGAATTGATACCCACAGAATTCCGGAAGAGCTTTGTTTCCTTTGAACCCCTCGGAGTTATCGCAAGCATAATGCCCTGGAACTTTCCGTTCTGGCAGGTGATGAGGTTTGCGGTGCCCGCGCTCACAGCCGGAAACGTCGGGGTACTAAAGCATTCCAGCGTATGCCTTGGGAGTGCACTGAAACTTCAAGAGGCGTTCACTGACGCGGGTTTTCCGGAAAATGTTTTTCAGACAGTCATCGGCGACTACAGGGCTGGCGAGGCGCTAGTCCAGGCGGACATTGACGCGGTGTCGGTGACCGGCAGCATCAACACAGGCAGGCGGGTCGCGGAACTCGCTTCCCAGGGCCTCAAAAAGTTCGTACTGGAACTTGGAGGCAGCGATCCTTTCGTGGTGCTGGAGGACGCCGATCTCAACCAGACGGCGTTCATGGCGACCCAATCTAGGCTGCTCAACACCGGCCAGAGCTGCATAGCTGCAAAGCGCTTTATCGTGGTCAAAGAAGTCGCCGACAGGTTCACGAAACTCTTTGTAGAGAACACCAAAGCCGAGGTTGTCGGTGATCCACTCGATCCCAAGACCACGGTCGGACCCCTGGTGCGGGAGAGCCAGAGGCATGCCCTTGCAAAACAGGTAAACGACGCAAGGGACAAGGGCGGCAAAATTCTGATCGGCGGCAAGCCACTGAATGGAGACGGGTTCTTTTACGAGCCCACGATAATTTCTGACGTCAGTCACGAAATGGATGTGGTAAGAGAGGAAGTGTTCGGCCCAGCCGCGCCGATAATCGTGGTGAACAGCGCGGAGGAGGCGATAAGAGAAGCGAACAATTCAGAATTTGGTCTTGGTGCAAGCATCTGGACAAACAACCTTGAGCGCGGAATCGAGCTTGCAAGGCAGGTCGAAAGCGGCATAGTGTCTGTGAATGAAATGGTAAGGTCTGACCCGCGACTTCCATTCGGCGGCATAAAAAAATCAGGCATCGGCAGAGAGCTTTCAGAGTTCGGGATAAAAGAGTTTGTGAACATAAAGTCTATCGTCGTAAAGGACATCACAAGCAAGCTGCTTGTCGAATAGACGTCACATGGACGCTTGCATGCGTCTGATCATGCAATCAGGTTGCATGGCTCTACCGGCCTGCGAGGAAGCATTTCGTTCGCCATGAGGAGGTTATCGACCTACATGAGAAGTTGGCGCGATCGATGAGATAATGCGCGCGGCAAGTATGTCAGTGGAGCGACACGCGAGCCTGTTAATAATAAATCTGCGGAAACGCGTTTTAATGGAGCAGCGGGTTTTTGAAAATAAAGTTGAAGCCTACAGGGATGTAAGAAGGAGGTTCTACGATGCTGGAGACGCAGTCTTTGGCCCCGGGGTCCTCAGCATGATGGAATATTATTTCATGAAGAAAAGAGGATGTAATCCATTTGCGATGCTGCTCTCAGAACCAAGAATGGTGTATGACGAATGGGTGAATATGTTCAAGGGCGAGGATATTGTGGAAAAGCTGATAGAGAAAGCTGCCGGCCAATGCTACATCACTCTGCTTGAACACATCAAGAAAAATGACGGCTTGAGGGTGCGGAACATGCTACTGGGCTTATCTCGCGCGACAGTTGCGTAGCAGATCGACTGCTATGGGTTTATCACTGCCCTTCCTATTATCTTGCCAGCCTTGAGTTCTTCCAGAGCGCCGTTGGCTTGCTCCAGAGTGAATTTGCGCGAGACGACGGACTGTATCTTGTTCATTTTCGCAAGCGCAACCAGTTCGACAAGGTCGGCAAACTTGCCCGTGTAGGCTCCAGTGAGAGTAAAGGCCCTGAGCGGAACGAGTGGCAGGTTCAAGTCGAGCGATCCGCCGAAAAGCCCCACCATGACTAGCTTGCCTCTTTTTCGTAGCATGTTGAGTGAGTTTGGTGCCGTTTTTTGGTTGTTTACAAAATCAATCACAGCCTCGGCTCCCTGGCCTGCTGTAATTCTCTTGACTCCGTCAACCGAGCTTTCGGCGGCTGAATTAATCAGCTCGTCCGCTCCAAGCCTTTTTGCTTCTGCAAGTTTCTTTTCGTCGATATCGACGATCGCAACTTTGGCATTGGTTATCGCTTTGGCAAGCTGCACGGCCATTAGACCAAGGCCGCCCGCGCCAACGATTACAAGGGTATCTCCGGCCACCGAACCGGCTTTCTTGACAGCCGTGTATGCGGTAAGGCCCGAGCATGCAAGGGATGCGGCAGCGTTCAGATCCAGGCCGCCTACCTTGACAATATACTTGTAGCTGGGCACAAGCACGAGCTCTGAATATCCACCATCCTGGTATACTCCTAATGTCCTAGGAGTGTCGCAAAGATTTTCTTCACCTACTCTGCAGGCAGGGCAGAGGCCCTCTCCTATCCACGGATAAACAAGCACCTTGTCGCCCTTTTGATAGCCAATAACGGAATCACCCACCTCCTCGATGGAGCCGGCTATTTCGTGCCCTGGCGTCAGCGGAAAGCGCACGCCCCTGTCTTCAACTTTCATGAATACTCCCTGCGGCCCGGCATAGCCCCCTTCCCACAGGTGCAGATCACTATGACATACCCCAGCACTTTCAACTCTTACAAGAACCTGATCATTTTTTGGCTTTGGAGTGCCGACCTCTTTTAGCTCCAGAGGCTCTTTGGTCTTCATAATCCGGACCGCTTTCATGTTTGGGAGTAGTAGTTCATGTGCTATTAATAGATACCAGTTTGGTTGAAGCGTGATATCCATAGGCTCCGAATCATCAGCGGTCTGATAAAAGTCCGGGCTTCAGGAAATTTTTTTCCTAAAGTTTAGCTATCAAAACGCAAAAGAAATGCTCGTTGAAGCATCAAGGGATGCCATGCCGTGAATGCGATCTTGATTGCCGACGGTAGTAATGATGAGTCACTCCCTTTTTCACTGCCTTGGCAGCATGCTTTGTGTATCTAGTCGCTGCATGGCCGATCATCTTGTTGGATACAATGATGGTGTTCATCATTGTAGATGCCGCTCCCTGCACGACCTTTTCTGCATACATATCCTGCGCCATAAAGATCAACGCGCTTATCCTTCCAAAGAATACTATCCCTACTTTTAGCACAAAGAACTTTTTTGCGCTCAAGGCGATCGCGACAACCTTTTGAGGCTTTTTTGGTCGCCGCTGACCAATTGTGCCAGCTATTGTGACCTGCGCATTCTCAACTGCCATCATTAGCCTTATGGCCACCATGCTAAATGCCAGACCTATGACCTCTACTACTCCATTTCCAGCCATGAGAGGTTTCTCCTAACTTGTCGCATACGGCTTCCTTATCGACGAAATTGAAATCCACGATATAACGTCCGTAGCTAAAATAATTAGATCTTGATTTCACCAAATGTTAGCTTTGGTAGGATCAGTTTGGTGGGATCTGGCAGACACGCTCTCATCCAAGTGCTGAAGCTAGGTCTGTTCTATGCTGAAGCCTTGCTGGGCTCGGCTCTTCCAAAGAAGGCTTTGACATTGGGAGTATGCAGATAGTAGACCATTATTCCGGCTACAATGATACCGAGCACGGTTGAGACAACGTCAGGCCTTATGAGAGCCTCTGCGCCCACCCATGCAACGCTTATCAAAAGTCCCACGACTGCCCAGGGCCAGGCCCACCTCAGCCCTCTTAGCATACCGTAGGCGATTACTATCGAGGCGACGCCTGCCGCTGCCACATGTCCCCGATAAACGTAGGCAAACTCTGCCGGCAGTACCGCCAAAATCGGCTCGATTTCTACAATAGCAAAGACTGCGGCAACCAGTTCCATTATCCCCCCGAGAGCCGCAAGAACAGCAATTATGGTCACGCCGAATGGCCTATCTTTTTGTCCTTGTACTGAGACCACGAACTTATCCTCTCTATTTGAGCGGCGAACCACCTAAAACAGTTCGTCAGTATTTTTTGCTACAGGTATCCCTCGGAGTGTCGAAGAACGCACGTCTCAAGAGAGCTTCACAAACGTCCTGAGCAGACCACAAATGGCGAGGCTTGTGATGCCGCTGACTTTGGCGGATCGGAGCCGGAGCTGGACCTTGACAACGCGGCAGCAAATTCTGCGCATGTGCCAAGACGGGAAGGGTGATTGGCTTGTTGAGCTGGAACCAAAATATCGCCAATCGAGGACTAGATGCAGAGCAGCTTCCTCAATTTTCAGAGCATCTGTCAGATCGTTATCAACATACGCACTATTAGTTAAATAAATGCCAAGAGTTGCGTACCCCGAATGGCGAGTACGCTCAGTTATACACACGTTCGGAAACATTTTGTGTATTCTATGTAGACATGGTAAGTTCAACCCACAACATGGCAAATCTAAGAGACTCGGAATACGCTGCCTACTACAAGGCCTTCTATGATGTCCTGGCTTCGATCGCAAGGAACTTTGACGGAAAGGTAATAAAGTATGTCGGGGACGCGCTGTTAATTTATTTTCCCGCAACTTCAAATCCCGCTGACAAGACCGCCTTCAAGCGGTTGCTTGACTGTGGGATGGCAATGATCGGAATCAGATGTAGCATTAACAATGCGTTGCACGCAGAAAAACTGCCATCAATGTCTTACAGAATCAGCGCTGACTATGGCAAAATGGAATACCTGGAAACCGGAACGTTTCAGGTGCCTGACTGGATAAGTCCTTCGATGAACATGGTTACAAAGATAAATCGTGTTGCGCCGGAGAACTCGATGGTTGTAGGCGGAGATCTGCATCAGCTTCTCTCGAGGTTTTGCTTTAAAGAATACACTTTCAACCTCGCAGATGAACTTGATATTGGCATCAAACAGAAATATCCTGTTTACTCGGTCGCGTGCGCAGAGAGGAATGTACCTGATTTAAGCGAGAAAGTACTGCCTTCGATCCGTGTTTCTGGGCGTGGAACGGACGATTCGCTTCATAATATTGTCATAGTCGATGATGAAGAGGACGTGCTTTTGACATGCAGTGAATACCTGTCAGACCACAGGGTCAATGTGGAGACCTTTTCAGATCCCCGACATCTGCTTGGACGGATGGCGATTGTGGGTCCTTCTTACTATGATCTGGCGATCCTTGACCTGAGAATGCCAATAATGAACGGCCTTCGGGTGCATCAGTTTCTTGATGCCCTGAAGCCGGGTATCGATACTCTTTTCATTACCGCTCTCGCCGATGCAGATGAACTTCTTTGCTTACTTCGAGGATTTAGCAAGTCCGACATATTGAAAAAGCCGGTCGGCCGAGAGAACTTCTTAGCCGCGGTGAACAAGAAAATCAAGCTCCATGCCTGATCAATACCGGGCACACCGATCCCGTGCGTCTGGAATGCAGCCCAATGAGGAAGTATCGTGTCCTCATATCGGCAGCTCGTACCCCACAATGCACAATTGCTCAGGCTTTACTCCTTCAGAAACAGCCGCGTTAATCCATTCCAATTCATTTTCATTTGGAGAGTCGCCTTTCCCTTTGTATTCTATGAACATCAGGACATCACCCTCGTCTTTCCAGGCAAGAACATCAAAGAATCCGGACAACCCCCCATTCTTTTCCTTGATTGCTTGGAACTTTGCTGAAACTTTTGGGGGCAGTGGTGGCGCTACTCCGGTTGGAGGCATACCCGACCAGAGGACATCTTTGCGCCCATGACTATGAAACGAATCCACCCAGACTCCCCTCCATTGATCCCTCTCAAGATACCTCAATATTGCCAGCTCGCCAAATAGAATTGCGCCTTTTTCAGTGGACACAACCGGCTTGCTCAGATAAGTATCATCATCCAGTATTTCCAGCACCCCAGATTTCTTGATCTGATGAAGGCTCGCACAAGGAAAATGGATCTTCAAGGCTTCAATACGTATTTCGCTAGTGTCTGTTTGTCGAGCCACAAGTCTTTTCTCAAATGCAAGTTTGCGCAGCTTTTCCATCCAAAGTAGCACCAGATTACTCTAACTAAACCCTTTCTAAAACATGGCAGACGATTGTTCTCAGGAAAGGGCTCGTACTATGATGAGTTAGAATCCGCATTGGTCTGATGCTTGGCGATAGTGTGGCAAAAATGCTAATCGCAAAAAAATGAAGAGGGAGAGGCGTTCTAATCACGGCGCCTTGAACGACAGGGCTTGGGCAGGAAGCCAGAAAAACTGCTACTTCTTGCTCGCCTGTTTCAATATGCGCTTGAACAATTCCAGGTCGTACTCAACATTGTCTATGTTTTGTGAACTTATGGTTAGTTCGGGCAGCCATAGTACTAGTCCGTTCTGTTCGTCAAGCCCAATGCGAGAGACCTTCATGGTTTTCACTTCACCCATTATTCCCACCTCCCGTTCTGTCAATGTGCATCAAAGAGTGTTGACTCCTCAAGTTGTGTTCAGTATGAACTTCTGCGGAGAACTTTTGGGGGATTCGTATGAACTTGTTACCGAAACAACATTTTGATTTTGCTTTGTTCACGCGATCCAAATTATCCCAATCTCCACGAAGTATCAACCTCTTCGCCTGACGTTAGTTTAAACTTTATGTATTTTGCTCTCAGTTAACGGCATTGTTCAGAATTGCAGGTGGACTTGAGAATGAGCAGCTGATCGGATTCACAAGAAATGTTTCTCTCAAGACACATCCTCGGTTCGTGCATCTCAAAGTGGCAGAACCTATCGCGCAGAATCAGATGATGTTTTGAATTCTGTGAAATCGCTCATCCCTCAATTGGCATATCTGAATCGCGTACTTCAAGCATCAGCGTAGGTAGTACTTCTGCAATTCCACGTGCCGACGAATCTATTATTGCATCATATTCATCTGGAAGGGAGTCTCGGTCCTTATAGTATTTGTAAAGAGTCTGATCCGCGGCACAAACCCGAGCGTAAAACGGGGGTATACTATTTTTACTGTGGCTCTATA
>JANWIX010000065.1 GCA_025449675.1 Nitrososphaera sp.
TCATTTGACTAGAACCTCGATTAGAGTCTTTGGCATATCCCAAGTAAGCAATGCGCGAATTGCGTCTTGTTTGTTCGAAATTGGATCGCTGTAACTGTAGCGGTCAACCCGAGACCTCACAACCCATCCACTAAAGCGGCATCCCTCGCTTTTGAAATAACGGACCGCTTCTACTTGGTCGTCATTTCTAACTAGGCGAGTGGAGGTCTGTTCAATGTAACCTTTTTTGTTCATGTTAGAAAGTTATCACAACGTAACGTTACGTCAACAAAAAAGATTGGGAATTGGAAAATATTTTGGATTTATTTTCTGGAGCACATCGCCAGGAGGATTGCCCAGAATAACAGCGGCCCAATCCAATTGCTTCCCGTGAGCTGCCAGCCCTGCTTTGTTGGTCGCCTCATCCTTCAGCCTTGGCGACTGCCGCCGCGGCCAATGTCCGAATATCTACCGGACTTTGGTTCGGATCATCCCTGATTTGAATCAGCGCTTTCAGCAGATCCGCATTGATGTCCTTCAGATGGGTATCCTGCTTGTGCGCGTCCTTATCATGTTGAGAGTGTTTCATATGAGAAAATTACTGTCAATGTGACCAATTGCCCAGCCTCATTGAGCATGGAAATAAGTTGCCCGATACGTGTCGATTGGACGTTGAGGTTCGGGTTGCGCACAACCCACTAAAAGGACGGTTAGAGCAAGGAGATAATATTTCATGGGATTGGAACGACGGTTGCGGGAACAGTGGCGTTGATGGTTGATCCTGCGGCAGGGAGTGCTTTGGAAGCAGTGGCTGTGGCAGCAGCAGCTTTGGACGCTGCAACGCTCGACGCTGCATTGGCCGCTTGGTTAGCCGCATATGCCTGTAGCGCGAAATAAGCGCCTGCTGCGGTTCCTGCGGTGCTGATGCCATAACGCACAGTGCGATAACCCTCCCTGGTGCTCGTCGAGTTGTCTATTCCTCCTGCAGATGCAAACCTTACTCCGTTCCGCGTTACTTCAATATTCGTTGCTCCCAGCGCATCCGAACCGTTAAGTTCGATTGCGCGTGAGGCTACCGAGCGGGTAACTCCGTCTTTGCCTGTAACTATCTTGGGAGGATAGTTGATCCAAGTGCGTGCGCAACCGAATGAGATGATTGGAATTAGTAGAATGGTGATAGTCTTCATTCAGCTGGGACAAATGTTGCGTCGATGTATCCCTGAAAGTAACCCTTTATAGTAATAGGAGTGGGTGTAGGCGTTGGTACTGGTGTAGGGACCGGAGTAGGCGTAGGCGTAGGAGTAGGCGTAGAAGTAGCCGGCTTAAAGAAACCGAATTTACCTACTCCAGGCAATGGGTCACCGAAGGTGATGTTGTTAAACGTGATGCTTCCCGTGCGGTTGAACAGGAAATTGAAAGCCCCATCCTTACCGTAAGCAACATCGGATGCCACAGGCAGCGTAAATGTCTGCCCCTCATTGGCACAGTATGCATACCCAGGAGGGCCGTCTGGAGCAGGCGTCGGAGTAGGTGTGGGAACAGGCGTTGGCGTAGGTGTAGGAGTCGTCCCGTCTGGGCGATAAGTGAACAGGAGCTGCTTGTTCTTCCAGACTTCCTCACGCACAACCAAATGCGTGCCGTCGGCCAGCTCAAAGGCTGAGACCCCACTAAATAAATCAATCCATCCTGCGTCATACTGCACTTCTGGCCCAGCTAGCAACCGGCCAACGAAAGATCCGTCCACCGTGTTGTAAACCCGTATCGGTCCAGGGCTGTCGTCATATGGCGCAGGCAAACGCTCGCGAGAGTCATGGACTAAATAGCCGATATAAAGCCTGTCCCCTGCGAAGTCCCATGCTTCTCCTACTACGCGATCCCCAACGTTCGCCTCGTTATGGTACCAAGGGAGTTTGGTCTGCCACATTAAGTTTTTGGTGGTTGACCAGTTGATATATTTGGCGATCACTGGCCCCACCTGCCCGAACCCTTCAAGCGGGAATGCCGTAGTGCCGCCAGCGAGATACATTATATCGCGCTTGCTATCATAGAGTAGACTGCTGACTACCGTGAACGGATTCGGGAATGGCGAAAACTGAGCTGTGGCAGCATAGACCAGCTCGCCAGCCGCGTTAACCCCAGTGCATCTAGTAACGTCAATGCCTTGATGAGACAGCGACCATATGTTGCAGTCACTGTCAATGCTGACAATCAGATTCCTCCCTGGCGAAGGGATCGTCCTAAACCAAATAGCCACCTCGCCATCCAGCTTATAAAAATGCAGGTGCTCGGTCTTCTGGTCGATAAAGAACATGAACCTTTTCCCGTCTTTGTATTTTATCCTGATGCCACCGTCGCCAGTTAACCGGGGATCGTTTGGGCTCTGGTCTTTATCAGTCGTCCAAGACGTTAGCGTAGCCTCCTGCCCGGCAGGCTTGGAATAGTCCATAACGTAGCGCTCGTCCTTGCCGAACAATTCCAGGCCGTTCTTCGTCTCATCAAACCCGGCACAATCAGCGAAATGAACGCCAATAGCCTGAGCCGGATTCTGCTCATCCCATGTCATGTTCTGAGCATTTGTGACGGCAAAACGGCGCAGGATAACTCCTTGCTGGGAAGTTGCCACATATAGATTCCCAAAATTATCTGAACCACATCCTGTAAGGGTCAGGAATTTCAGTGGACCCATGCGGCCAGGGGTGCCGCTGCCAATTCCGCCAGGGGTGCCGAACGTCTTAACCAGAGTAGCAGGATTGGTCGCGACGTTGTAGAACTTGACAACATGCGGGCCGTCATCGCACACCATAAGCAGGTTGAGCGGGCGGTAAACCCCAAGCGCAGTGGCTTTCACCCCTGGCAGTGTCTGTCCACCCGGACCAGTCGCCACATTGTTTACGATGTTCCACGTTTGCCCCAAAACGGTGATCGTCTTGCCAGACACGGCGGGAGTTCCATCATTTTTGCCGTGAGTCTCAACTCGCCACTGGCCATTCACAAATTGATAAATACCGCGTTCGCTGTGCGCTTCATCCCACACTGAATCGGTGCGGCATTTGCCGTCCGGATCAACTACCATCTCATCAATAAGGTTTTGAACCCATGAGTTTCCTCCTGAAAAGGTGTTGCCTACCCAGGATGTTCTGGCAGGGATCAGATTTAAGTCCTCAGCGTTTAGATTAGAAACACATAAAACTAATAGAGCAAGGGATATAGGTATTTTCATATATTTATCTAAGAATGAACTTTTCTCCTGTGAGAACGCTTTCAACCTTGGCGCAAAAAATCAGGATCAATCCAATTGAGACTACGAATGGAACCGCAACGATAAACGCGAAGATTCTCACCACTTTTGCTCTGGCACTTCCCGGCCAGCGTTCTCCCGTTGCGATGTGAAGTTAACGCATCCTGACAGCATCAGAACCGCGATGACCAATATGGTTGACGTGTTACGGATTGTAGCGCTCATATTCCGCTTTCGATTTTCTCTCATCCGCAGTCACGCCATTCCGGATGGCTTGCGCTTCCTCATCCTTAGGGCTTTGGCTTCTATATGCTTTCAGCGATACGCATCCTGAAGCTAGAGCGAGACACATCGTGCCGATTACCGTCCATCCTGTCTTGGCCTGATCACCGATGAAAAAAGTTCCTACTACCGGAAGCATGTTCATCAGAAAATAGATCCAGCCATTCGTCCGAAGTGCCCTGATCCCGAAATAGATCCATTTATGATCAGGCAACAGGAATTCACGCAATTCCTTGTAGTCGTATCGCATACATTTGTTTATTCATTTGTTTATTACTGCAAACTCATAAAAAGCCTAGCCGGTTTACTAGGAACAGCAGCAGGATGAGCGCGACGACAACGACGATTACGGTGCGGATCGGCTCAGGAAGCGCGAGATGCCCAAGGATAAAAAACAGAAGGTATATTACGACACAGAGCACCAAGAGCCATATAAGAAGAGAAATTAGGCCGGCGCCTTCAGCCAGCGCGATAAGTGCAAGGGGTATAGTTATCATAATCTTTAAATCAAGTCCTCCACCGCGGTCACCTTGGTGGAATATGTCTCTTTAATCCCGCCCGTGTCATTTACCTCAACCTCGAGTACAAGCTCGACGGCATCATCCGTCTCGGCGTCCAGAAGCGTCTGCAATCCTGCCACGCTCAAATTGATGGAAGCAGTCCTGCCATACGGCGCAATAAGCTGTGAGTCAGTAACCGTCATCAACGGGAAGTCGGAGTTCTGCCTTGTGCCGGTTGCCGTAATGTAAAAAGATTCTCCGGATACTCCTTTTACCTCAACGCCGGCCGCGCTGATTGTATCCAGTGCTCGCAATGAAGATTGCACGTCCGATGCTTCAGCATATGAGTTCAGCAGCGCAGTGGAACGCGCAGGAGTTGCTACCGTCCCTGATCCCGCGCTTGCCGTAACGGTTGACATGAGCGTGCCGCTAATCGTGGTCGATATTCGAAACCGGTCCGGTGCCTGCATGTCGTAAACGTAATAGGTATTCCCCATTGTGATCCCGGTTGCTGTCAGCGTTGAGAAAATGACCGGCTCATTTATGACGAACCCATGATATGCAGTCGTAATGAAGATGCCGGTAGTGACCGCGGACGTGATCGTGCGTGAATCCGCGGGAACATTGATTGCCCATACGCCGCCAGATGGCTTCGATGAGAACGATATTTTCTGAACCTCACTTGCAATGGATGTTCCTCCAGTCACCACGGTAACCGTTGCGGTGACCACAGTCGGCAAGCTTGTAAATGTTGCCGTCGAAGCGACAGCGGATGCCGATAACAGTCCCAGACCTACACTGATCGTAGCAGTTGAACGATTCTCGAACGAAAAAGGCCGGCCGAAAATCCCTGTCTGCCGAAGGAAATAGAGTTCCAGCGTGTAAACGTCCTTGTTTTTCCATGTAACAGGAGCAAGAGCAGATGAATCAGTTGGACCAATGACAAAAAGTCCTGCGTCCTGATCGATGTAGAATTTCTTTGCCATTCTTTATCTGTGAAGTGTCAAGATTGATCGGCCCTATCGCAGCATCCGCTTATGCGTGGTGCGTTTGCTGGATGGGATCTCTCTGCGCTGGCGAATAACTGCGCGGCGAAATCCCGGTTATTCTCTCCTCGAGATATACAAAATGCGCATGTTCCATTTGATGGTTTCCCGCCATACAGTTTCAAAGCGCAGACGTTGTATCCCTTTTTCGGCGTAAGAAATTCACAAATCACACGACTGTGATGCTATTCGTATAATTCCCAGCAGGCTCCACTTGCCCCGTGTCCGTTCCAGATAGACTACTTGAGCAAGAAGCTAAATCTCTAAATATCACGAACCATATGGACGGAACAAATCCGAATAGACAAACTGTCCTGCCTGCTTGTAATCCTGTCTCCACAACTCCAGACCACATACAAGCAGTGATCGGATCATCACCGCACGATGGCCACGGCCAGCTCGAGATCCTGGTCACGGTAGTTGGAGAAAATACAGTACTGCCGCCGAGGGTTTCTTTGACCAGAAATGACGTCGTTGCTACATCACAAGCCGAACACGGGCAATCATCGCATTTTAGTAACTCGCCGCTCGCATTCTTCGCGAGATATCCTTCGGATGTCAGCCATAAGTCCATCTACGAGCACTCGCTGATTTTCATCCATTGGGAAAATTGGCCATTTACAAACACAGGCGCATATTGCGATCCATTCGAAGGCGGTGCCGTCACAAACTCGAGTTCATCAGGTTGCGGGAAGTTCTCTTTGATTGTTAGGAAACCCTCAAGGCTTGAAGATAGCTTTAGCCGTACAACCTTGAAGTTTTCGTCGAGATGCCTGGCGCCTACTGGTTTCGCTCTGCCTTCGTCACTGCGAACATCATCTTGGAATTTATGGAGATCTGCCATGTTACGAGATGTAGGTCAGGCGCCATGACTCTATTACCTCATCATAAAGATCGAAGTTTCGTCTCGGCACATCGAAAAGTTCCCAGAAAAATGATGATCCTTGATATGTGATCTTACCACCAGCGCTATTTCGTGCGGTTACTGTGGTTGGCAATGAAATGATTCTGTTCTCGGAACGGTCCATTGCATCATCCCTGATTGTATAGAAGTATCGATATACAGGCTGAGTGTACGACACGGTTGACGAGATTGATGCAATATTTGAATTGCGCTCGAACTTTTCATATAGCGGCCCGTTGCCGCCTTCGCCTACAGCAAGCACTCCTGAGAACGTGCAATCAAAATAGGCGTGTGCTGCATCATACGTGACTCGAGGTACGTCCAGGATGTAAAGGTTTGCGTAATCCGGAGCCTTATACCCGCGCACAAGTAACTCCAGGCCGAAATACCTGAGGTGTTTGTGGATGAAATATCTGCGCGCCATCTCCGTCCGATTCGATTCGTTCGTCACCAGAACATCGCCGTGCGTTCTGCGCAAATCAGTTGCACCCAGTTTGACTATATTCGCTCCGCTGTTCATCTGGGAATTTGCCCAAGCAACCGAATTAATTCAGGATACGCTTTCTTTCCGTCCACACTGGCAACCACAGCCACGATTGCAGTCCCCATAAGGCATACCAAAGCTGCGTATGAGTCCTCGAGTTCCTTCTGTCTTGTTTCGTCGTCCGTCATGCCATTACGTGAGTCGGAATCTTTGGCTCAATTTTCTGGAGAGTATTTTGGATCGCTTGGCATATAGCCTGGAGGCTCA
>JANWIX010000066.1 GCA_025449675.1 Nitrososphaera sp.
AAACGTCGTGAAAGGAGACGTGTTTGTCAGGAAGGGCAGGTGGAAAGTAGGATGGATGCCAGATCTTATGCTCGGAAGCGACGTCCATGGAGCAACTCTTGGAATAATTGGCCTTGGAAGAATAGGCAGTGCGGTCGCGCGAAGGGCCAAAGGGTTTGGCATGAAAGTGATCTATAACAACCGCGACCGAAATATTGAAGCAGAGAATGAATCTGGAGCGTCCTTCGCCGAACTGGATGATCTGTTTAGACAGAGTGATTTCGTTTCAGTGCATGCCAGCCTGAACGGCTCGAGCCGACACATGATAAACATGGAGAAACTAAGATTAATGAAAAAGACCGCGTTTCTCATCAATACTTCGAGGGGACCTGTGATCAGTGAGGCCGATCTGGCAAGGGCACTGAAGCAGGAAATAATTGCAGGCGCCGGCCTTGATGTTTTTGAAAAGGAACCCCTGCCAAGGTCAAGCCCGCTCGCGCGAATGAAGAATGTAGTCCTCCTGCCCCACATAGGTAGTGCATCAGTAGAGACCCGGTCGAAAATGGGCGAAGTTGCTGCAGAGAGCCTGATAGCGGTTCTGAACGGCAGAGAGCCTGACCCAAAGTTTGTCGTGAATTAAGCAAGAAAAGGTATCAGAGCGCGAAAGCAGATTTGTTATTTTCCAGCTTCCCACTGTTTCTTTTTCTTGTCGTATTCCGCCCTGCTGTAAACGGGCTTTGCCGGGTGTCCCATGACTACGGTGTCCGGTGCAACGTCCTTGGTCACAACCGACGCCATCGCCACGACGCTGTTCCTGCCGACCTTGACGCCGGGCTTGAATACTGCCCGTCCGCCGATTATCGCCCCATCCTCGACTACAACTCCCACCATTTTTGGGCTCATCGGATACGGATCGTTTGTAAATGCCGCTGCGGGTCCGATAAAGACATTGCTCCCGATTACCGTCAGCGGCGGAATGTACACGGATCCTTCTATTCTGGTGTTGCTGCCGATCTTTACCTTGTAGTCCACATGGGTCAGCGATCCTATCATGACGTTGTCGCCTATCTCTGCTTCGCTGCCAACATATGCAAAGTGCCAGATCTTTACGTTCTTGCCGACCTTGGCCGTGCTTGCAACATAATTTGTAACTCCGGGTGGAGCAGAATAGCTGCCCAATGTTTCAGAGATGCCATGGATTTCCTTGCTTTATAACTTTCTCAGGGATCTTGTTCTGCCATTTTTGCAGAAATTCAATGTCCTTTTGTTTTTCGCGCAGCTCATCCGGCAGCATTACCGGGATCTCCTCCCTAATCGGATAGAACCTGCTGCATTTTGTGCAAAAGAGGACGCCTTCTTTTATTGTCTGGCCCTCGGATACTATCTCGAACAGCTCAAGGGGGTAGTGCTTGTCTATGGGACAGGCGAGTATGTCCAGCATTGACTTTTTCATTATGGCTTCAGATCCAGGTACACCGGGGAGCCGGTGTTGCTTGACAGGATTGCCGCTTCGGCGACCCTTGTAACATTGGTCGCGTCAGCCGACGTCACCACGATTTCAGCCTTGCCGGCGATGGCATCGACAAAGTTCCTCAACTCCAGAGTCAATGGCTCCTGGAACTGCCGCCGCGGGACTATGGTGGCGTCAGCGTGATCGATCCTTATTTCCTGCGTCAGAAAATCTCCAGTGATTATGCCGTCGGTGCACACTGCGCTAAATGTTCGCACCTTCTTTGGCGTCAGCCAGTTTGATGCGATTATCGCGACCTTTTGGCCTTCAAAACCAAGCATGATCGTTGCGAAATCCTCAAAGGAATGGAATCGCTTGCCAGCGCGCGAAAAGACCACGTTTGGGCGGCTTCCGAAAAGAAACATGGCTGCATCGATATCATGCACCGACGTGTCGTATATCACCCCCACGTCCTTGACGTGCAGGGGCATCCTGTTTTCCCGGTGGAACTCTATCATCATCGGGTCGCCATACATCTTGCCTTCTATGAGCTTCTTGGTGTCGCTCACTGCCGGATTAAAGCGCTCCACGTAACCCGACGTCAGGATAACCTTGTGTTTGTCTGCAGCATGCATCAATTCCTCGCATTCCTTGGATGAAAACGACATGGGCTTCTCCACAAAGGTGTTGATCCCCTTTTCGATGGCTTTCTTGGCAACTGCCGCGTGGGTCTTTGTAGGCGTGCACACGAGACATCCGTCCAGCCTCTGGTTGTCAAGCATTTCATCGATTGAAGAATACGAAGCAACGCTATACTTGTCTGCGAGCTCTTTGGCGCGCTTGCCGTCGAGGTCGCAGACTGCCGCAAGGCATCCAAAGTCATTCAGCACCCTGGCATGGTTCTTGCCCCAGCCTCCAACTCCCGCGATTGCTATCTGCAGCCCGTGCTGGGAAGCTACCAAACCGGGGTCAGCCACTCCTTGAATTCCTTGCTGTCGAAAGACACTATCTTTTCGTAAGCATCACGGATCCGTTTTGTCACCGGCCCTTCCTTTCCGGTGCCAACCTCATGGCCATCGATGCTTGTAACGGCAATAATTTCAGCAGCGGTGCCGGTCAGGAATATCTCGTCTGACAAGTAAAGCTCTGTCCTTGGTATCGGGCGCTCGACGACTTCGTATCCCAGGCTCTTTGCAATTGCCATTGCGCTCTCTCTTGTTATGCCTTCAAGGGCAGAGTCTGCAAAGTAGGGCGTATAGATCTTGCCCTTCCTCACCAAGAAAATGTTCTCTCCTGAAGCCTCGCTGACGTTTCCAGACATGTCAAGCAATATTGATTCATCGTACCCATTGCGTTTGCTCTCCTGAGTCGCCAGCACGGAATTCAGGTAGTTGCCAGCCGCCTTGGCGAGGGGAGGAATAGTGCTGTCGTGAATCCTTCGCCATGACGAAACACACGCCTTGATCCCATCTCCTTTAAAGTACTTTGCAAACGGAAACGTGATGATTATCGTGTGAGTTGGCGATTCCTTCGTGACATTCAGGTCGATGCCGTGGTTTCCAACAAAAGAAAGCGGCCTGATGTAGCAGGATTCCTTGATGTTGTTCTTCTGCAAGAGCTCAACAGTCGCATCGCAAAGCTGCTTGACCGAATAATTCATTGTAAAAGAATAAACACTGGCCGAGCGGCGTAGCCTCTCCATGTGGTCTTGCAACCGAAATACAAACAGGTTATTCTTGGCTGCATACCCCCGAACGCCTTCAAAGACTGCCGTCCCGTAGTGGAGAGCGTGGGTGACAACGGGCACGGTCGCTTCATGCCATTTGACAAACTTGCCGTCAAACCAGATAAACTCGCCCCCTTTCGCCTTCATGACCGTACAGAGGCAGGTTTTGTGCCGGCGTATAAAAATCTTGAATAGATGGTGGTTAACCAATAAAGAGTAAAGAGCAGATCGGGGGAACCAGCTTTACGAGGTGTCTAGGGCAATTATCGTACCTTGAACCCAAGGATGAGGCTCATGGTGATAATCGATCCGGCCCGGCTGTGTAAAGGTGAACTCGTAGGTCATCCCGGGCATGATGAAGGCGCCGCCCTCTTCCGAAGGACGTCCGCGTGAATCAAATGCCCCTGAAACTGGATCTCGGTAACTTGAATCAGAAGCGATGGTGTGGGGCACGTAATCTTCGTTTATCCAGCGAACGGTGTTGTTTACTCCAATGACCACAGTGGCAACCTGCGGCACCATATACTCTGGATTGTTCTCATTAGATGCACCTTCAACAATTCTGATGATTGCTGGCTGGATATCTGCGGAAAGTGGCTTTGAAATTGGCTCATGAGGATTGAAGAATATGTAATATCCAATGCCCAACGCTGCTGCAATGACTATGAAAATAATCAGTACTGCGGATCGTGCCACATGTAGAACTGGGGTTGAACCTACTTTTGAGCATTTGTCCAAAGGGTGCTGACCATCTATTACTAGATCCATCTAGTGGGGTCTCCGGGGCCGGGGTATTTTTCAGACTACTTTTATCGTAGGCAGTGCATCTTCAACGTCAATGGTCATGTACATACGCTGTCCAAATTGTGATGTGGAAATTGCCGCACCAAAAGATGGATTCTACAACCCTCATTGGGACAGGATACTGTTAGATGGCAAAGTCATGACCTGTGGATCATGCCACTCAACTTTTGCAGTTGACTACCAAACGCTGTATGAAAAGGACTGATAGCTCTTAGGTGTGACCATCACGCGGCTATCTGGGGATTGGCTGACTGTTCAGAATTCTTGCTCAAGTTTATTGGAGAACTCCACGTACCCCCAGAGTTGGTGCTGCGTACTAACAAGATGTCCTGACCCTTGCCAAAATCGTCGCTGCTGGTATCCAGACGTTCAGCGCTTGCGATGAACACCGTAGAACCGGACACCGCCAGCACGTGTCCATGTGAGCGTCCAGGAGGGATGACATCCTTCGCGGCACTCCAAGAGGCTCCGCTGTCACTGCTGCGCCTAAACAATACTGGCCTTTCTTCACCACTTGCCCAGGTCAGGAATACATTTGATCCAGCAACGACCATGTTTTGGGCTATGCCGCCTCTGCCTTGGCCCCCAGAGGCGACCATGACCGCATCCTTCCAGGTTATTCCACCATCAGTGCTCCGGCGGAAGAATTGCTCTCCGCTGGCTGTAATCCATGCCACATAGACCTTGGTACCTGAGATGGCAATTTGTGGGTCAGTAGAGTATAAGCCCCCCTTTCCTTCACTTATGTTTCGGACTGACTCCCACGAAGAGCCGCTGCTGGTGCTACGTTTGTAGAAGATATCCAGCACGCCTGTGACCCCTTCCCACACAACGTGAACACTTGAAGCAGAAGCAACTATTCTTGCATTCCCTGAATTCCCCGGATCATTGCTCAAGTTTATTTTTGATTTCCATGTACTTCCGCTATCTGTACTTCGTCGGAAGAAAATATCGTAAGAGGTACCCTCACTATTTCCCTGCGTCCAAATCACGTAGATATTTGAACCAGAGATCGCCATTCTTGGATCAAAAGATTTGCCTGGATTGCTGCTCAGGTTGAATTCAGGCATCCATGTTGTGCCGCTGTCAGAGCTTCGTTTGAAATAGATATCACCAGCAGGATTGCCGCTTGTGAATGAAAGATAAACATTGGCCCCAGATACCGCTAGGTGCATCGGGCAATTGGAACAGGAGAGGTTTGCAACCTTGACCTTGGACCCCCAGCTAACTCCGTTATCCGTACTTGTCCTGAACGTAATGCTTGGCGATTGCCCATTAGAATTTAGTTGAGTCCATATTACGTAGACATTAGAACCAGAGACAGCAATCTGAGGATCACTAGAGACTCCGGGGTTGTTACTAAGATTCACCACCGCCTTCCAGGTTGCACCATTATCTGTACTTCTTCTAAACAAAATATCCCTGCTTCCAAATGTCTCATCTGACCATATTACAAACCTGTTAGAACCTGATGCGGCACCTACTTCTGAAGAACTATTTTCTTGGGCTTCAACATGACTCATTCCACCTATTATGACCATGAATGAGGATAGGAGCAGACCAGCCATGGAACTAGTGGTAATAATCTTAACATTCTGGGCTCTCATTGCTGATGTTCATGTTTTCGCACTTGGGCACACTATTTAAGCACGGTAGGAACATAGGCCTGGATACACCGTACCTATTGATACACTAGTCAGTGATGGACCGGTTTGCGCAATTGCCCATGCTTGTCGGACATTTTGTACCCCGCGGATCACTGCGCTTTCAATATCTCCCAGATCTTGCTCAGGTTTACAGGCACGTTCCGCCCGAAAAAGGCTCCACAAGCAATACTACAACATTCTCAAGAACCGCTGTTAGACTTGCATCGCGGTGAATCAGTGATAGCCTTCTTCTGGAAACTTCATGCCCATGACTCGCTTTGTATTGTCCTTCATCGCCGCGAAATGTTCCACCACATGCCAATTTCTTGTTATCAGTTCAGCCACTCTGGCCGGCACTTTATCCCGCCACGACTCCCTTTCTCCTCCTTCCAGTGCCTGCTTGTACATCAGGTTCTTGACGGTTGAAGATGATATCTCGTGCCTGCTCGCCCTGAGAGGATGGAGCCTATAGGCCTTTAACATCAGCCGCTCGGCCTTGTCCCCTGTATACGAGACAAACTTGTGCTCTTTTACCTGTGCTGTTATCCTGTTTCGGAGTATCCACGATTTCGACGATAACAGCGGCGGCAGATATTTCGCGAACGGCGAGTGGAAGGAATAGTCCGGGAGAACTTGCAGTCTATCCCCAAAGACAGACTCTACCATGTCTTTTCTCAGCTCGTAGGGAAAAGGAAAGCTTCGGGTGTTTACTTCGCGGCCCTCCTTTAGAAAACGGACGGGAAAGACATAGACATGATAATCCTGCTTCTGGAGCGATGATATTATTGCTTCATGAGCCTTTGTCATCGGGTTCAGGTGCGCAAGATATATCGCCGCTGTGGCCGTCATGCCCCTATCTAGATAAGAACGGGCATATAAGAAGAAAAAGTAAAAGCAGCAGGTCTAGCCTTTCTTTATCTCTATCTCAATAGTAGATACGTTTCTAGTCCTGCCGTCCTCCGACTGGACCGTCTCGGAGCCGATTCTTACGTCGCCTATCTTGTATCCTGCAGTTTCCATCCTCTTCAGAGTAATCTGCGATACGTCCACTGCCCTTCCGATGCTCAGCCCCCTCGCCTTGATAGTGACTACCGGCTGGTTGGCTAGCTGGATGAGCGTCGATGTAACGTATGTCATGAGTGGCTTCTTGCCGATGTATATGGTGTCATGCGGGCCTTCCCTGCGCTGGGGCGGCTGCTCTTGGTGCGATGGTTGTGTTTCTGACACGCACCTGATAGAACCTTGGGGATAATTTAATCTATGGTAAGGAGCGTGCTCTTGCGTGCATTGCAGATTTTTTCTGTCAGGGGAGCTTTCGCGTCACTGATGCGATAGATAATTAGATACAAATATCTCGAGGAGCAAAGGTAGCAGTTGTTTGACAAGAAGGTCAGATGGAAAGTGGAATACGACGATTCCCTTTACAAGATTTATGATTGGGACCGCAATCTGGCCGGCTACTTTTTTCCACATTACGGCGACATCAAGCCCAAAGAAAAAGAAGATGAAGTAATCGAAGAGCTGAACAAGGGCCACGCCACGGTTCCTGAAGCGACTCTTCTTTTGCCGATGGTCAAGCTGGCGCTTTTGGATAACCAGGAAGGCATGGACATTGATTTCGTAATTACGTCCCTTGAAACAAATGCGCAGCGATCTGGCGCATGGAAACAGTGGCTGCAGGGTAATGCCAAGTCATTTGGCATTTTTGGTGCCGAAGTCCACACGGCAAGGGAGGACCGCAACATGCTCTCGATAGGCTTGGGCATTTCGAGATCCATCACGCTCGGGGAAAAGGAAGTCCTCGATTTGCTGGCCCCGTTGCTTGGAAAGCTGCATCAGGACGGGCTTCTCTGATATATATGAGGTCGCCGCGATACGTGCCGAGATGAAGGTCCAATTCGCGCATCACCTCGTATGCCTGCATCACCCCGAAAAACAGCTCCGGCTGACGCTCGACAGCCTTGCAATGGAAGGGGCCAACGAATGCACGGAAGGGCTACTAAGGTGCGGCGAATGCGGTGCCACCTACCCGATAATTCAGGGAGTCGCGATTGTCGTCAGGGACTTTGCGGCCTACGCGTCGGGCAGGTCGCAGACATTTGGCAGATGGCTTTTGGACAGCAAAACAAAGGAAATGAAAGACTTCCTGAAGCAGAGCGGCTCGAAACTCTCCGCTGACAGCGCTTCAAATGACAGGTACGAAGAGGGAGGCAGTTGGTTTGTCCCGTACCGGTGGACGCAGTATGACCATTCGACGGAAGACAGGCTGCTCAAGTCGCTCAGGTGGCGTCTAAAGCCAAACGAGGTCTATAACAGAATCGTGCACGGCATCAATCCCAAGATGGACGGCATTGTACTTGACATGGCGTGTTCAATGGGCTACAGCACTATGCTGCTCGCTTCAAAGTATGCGTTTGCGATAGGCGTTGACACGTCCTTCTCATTTATCCGCGAAGCAAGGAAAAAGATGTACGAATCAAAGCACGGCAACGTAGAGTTCTGCGTCGCAGACTCGCTTGACACTCCTTTCTCTCCAGGCAAGTTCGACTTGGTTCTGGCGCTCAACCTGCTAGAGCTAGTTGATCCGGAAAAACTGCTTGCGTCGGCCCACAGGCTCCTAAAACCGCATTCAGATTTGATATTGTCTGACCCCTAGGACTACAATCGCGATCCGCCCCCAACGAAAACTTTCAACGGCCAGTCATTCAGAAGGTTCGTGGAGGATTCCGGCTTTGAATTGGGAGAGCGCAGTGGCAAAGAAGAGTCCTTTATTCCATGGATGATGAAGCTGGATGAAAGGGCGTACATGGTGTATTTCGTTGATTACATCAAGGCCAAGAAAATTTCCAAGCAGAAATTCTAGCATGCGATGGGTTTAATAACACATCTCCATCAACAGCAGCCGTGCCAACCGCATACGTCCTTATCAATTGCGACTTGGGTTCTGAAGAAGAGATAATTCGGGAGCTCAAGAAAATACCAGAAGCCATTGAAGTAAGCGGAGTTTATGGGGTATATGACGTAATTGCCAAGATAAGCTCAGACACCATGGACAAGTTGCGAGAGACCATAACGTGGCATGTCAGACGCATCGACAAGGTAAGGTCCACCCTGACAATGATCGTGATTGAAGGTCAGGGCGAAAAGAAAAATTAAATCTATCAAGTTTATTTGCACCGCGTGATTCTGCCATGATATGAATTCCATGCAGGCGATGGAGCAGGAGATCAAGGACCAGCTATTATATTTGGAGAATCCGAAACTGCAAGATCATGTCGACAACTGCGTTTTCGTTGGGGCAGGCGACTCGTACGCCGCAGCATTGGCTGCACAGCACGTTTCAAACAACCAGGCGCTATGTCTGTCTCCGATGGACGTAGCGCTTAATCCCGCGTTGGTGGGCAGTCGGACAGTGTATTTTGTTTCGGTCTCTGGAAACACGAGAGCAAACATAATGGCTGCAAATGCCGTCAAAAGATGCGGCGTGCGCACCATAGCAGTAACTGCAAAGCCGGCGAGCCCTCTGGCCAAAGCGTGTGGAGAGGTAATCCAGCTGAAATACGAGGGTTCCAGCACAACAACGGCCGGCACGATTAGTTTCATGGCGACTTTGATTGCTTGCCTTTCTATCGCTACGAGGCTATTGATTCCAAAAAATATTAACAGACTATTCAGCCGGGCAAGCATCCAAGCAGAAGAGGCAGCAACCGGGCTTGGTAGTGGAGGGTCGAATGTCCTTTTGGGAAACGGTCCACTTTTTCCTATCGCAGCGTACGGTGCATTCAAGTTCAATGAAGTTCTCGGCGAAAAGGCTTTGTATTATTCAGGTGAGGAATTCTGTCACTCCCCCATTTTCAGCGTCAAGAATAGCGATAACATTCTGGTTCTAGGCGGCAAAAAGGACAACAGCGAGGCACTCGATTTGCGGCTGCGCAAGGAAGGGTTCAACTCTTGCTACATTGACTTTGATCAAGGTAGCGCCGTTGATGCATTAATCCAATCCACCTTTTTTGTGCAGCTATTGGCGCTCTCGATCGCAAAGACGCGAGGCGTGACTGATTGCTATTTTCTAAAGAACAAGAAATTACTTAATGTGAGTTCCGATTTTATTTACGGCTGACTGGTAGCTCTGGCTTGTTGCCCCATTCGCCCCATGACCCAAGGTACATCCTTACATTTTTGTATCCTAGCATCTTGAGAACCACGAAACTATTCGCGGCGCGATAACCACCCTGGCAGTACGTTATCACTTCTGCGTCCTTTGGGATCTGTGCATAAATGCGCCGTAGTGCTTCAGGGTCTTTGAAGGAATCCTGCTGAAGGTTGTCGTTCCAGTCGATGTTTATGGCGCCCGGAATGTGGCCGGCTTTTGCGGCGCGGACAGTCGACCCGTCATATTCCTGCTGCGAACGGGCATCGACTATGATTGCTTTCTTGCTTTTCGATGCGGCGTTTATCCTTGCAAGATCCGCCAGAATACGACGGTCAGGTTTACCCTTGAAAGTGGAGTGGACAAAGGGATTTGTCTTGGTTTCCGTCTTGTATCCCCGGGCTTTCCACGTATTGATACCACCATCGAGCATGGCGACACTCTCGTGTGAAAAATACAAGAGCAGCCAGACGCCTCTGGCAGCCGAAGAGCCCGAAATGTCATCATAGAACACGACGAGCTTTTTGGGTGTAACACCAATGTTTGAAAGCAAGATCCTCCCCTGTTTTTCAAACTGCGACATTCCTTGCTTTGAGGTGTCTATCCAGTGAAACTGCATGAGGTCGATATTGACAGCACCTGGGATGTGTGACTCCGCGTAGCTGGCGAAAGGCCGGGCATCGACCAAAAGCAGGTTCTTGTCGCCCAACATGGTGCGCAGTCTGTCCGCGGAAAGTAGCATAGACATGCCGTTGCAAGACTTTTTAACAGTGTCAATAATATCTATTGCTGTAACGTGCTGGAGCAAGCGTGATTGGCTAGGAAATCAAAGGCAACGGAACCCAAGCCTGCCGGGACTGCAAGGAACAGCCGCCTCGAGTCGATACGGAACGCGCACAATACGCAAAAGATGAGCCGGACCACCCGCATGGAGGACTACCTCGAAGTCATCTATGAGCTGATAGAAGACAAGGGCTATGCCACGACGGTGGATATCTCCAACTATCTTAACGTAAGTTCGCCCAGCGTCACAAAGATGCTTCAGCGTCTGAACGAAAGTGGCCACATCAACTATGAAAAATACAGGGGGATCAGCCTTACAGAATCTGGAATGGCCGTTGCGGAGAACATGCATGAACGTCATGGGGTCCTGGCAGAATTTCTGAAAATGATCGGAGTAGAGGAAGAAACGGCAAACAGAGATGCAGAGGGCATTGAACATCACCTTCATCCAGAGACGTTGCAAAAGCTCGAAGAGTTTATACGCATAGTCAAGGGTCAGGGAATCCCGGGTTTTCGCTAGCGCCTGCTCAAGAACACCTTTATCTCCTCTCCACCGAGTATCGCGTTGACTATTTTTCTGCCCGCGTCGGACCGCTTGTCTATCTTTACTCGGGCCTTCTTGCCCACCTGGCTGCTGATCACGAGTTCATCGTCCACGTACACGTCGACCGTGCGTCCGATGACATCTTCGTCAACCATTACGTTAACAGAGGGGCCCGTTTCGCTGACTTCGAAATCGATCTCTTTTCCAAGGGTTGGGATCTTGGCTTCTACGTCTATCTTGACCCCGAGCATGTCCTCAAGCTCTGACACCGTTGCACCTCCCCTGCCTATCAGCCTAGGCGCAGCTTCCTTGCTGACCCTCACCTGCACTTTGTTGTCAGAAATGATATTGACTTCGGCGTGCGGATCGAACTTGCGGACATAGTCCATTATGCGCGACTGGGCAAGTTTCTTTATGCCGCTCTGAGCGGCCGGGTTTTCCGAGGCGAGCTTTGATACGGGCACGACAACGTTCTCTTCGCCGTAGGTGTAGATCTCGTACTCGATAGCTCCAGATTCGAAATCCCGGACTTCTACTAGCGGCCTCGCAAGATCCGCCTCCGTCATTCCCGTGGGGACTCTCACGGTGAGGTTCAGTTCGTAGACTTTTTTTATGTCGCCATCACGCACGAAAATTATCGTATCTAGTATGTGAGGAATCATGCCGAGCTCGACTCTGCCCATGAATCTCTGTATGGCGTCAAGTGGACTGCTAGCATGGACGACTCCGACCATTCCAACGCCGGCCAGCCTCATGTCAGCAAAGACTTCAAAGTCATGGGCCCTCCTTACTTCGTCAAAGATCGTGTAGTCAGGCCTTACCAGCAAGAGTATGTCGACGGCCTTTTCAAAGCTGCCTTCAAGTGGGCCATACTGCGTGACTTCGTCAGGCACCTGCAGATCCCGGGGCGATTCAAATGTCTTCACAATCTTGTTTCGCCCGACATAGAATTTTGCCAGGCTGCTTGCCAGGGTGCTCTTGCCAGAGCCGGGAGGACCGGCGATGATGATCCCCTCGGCCTTGCCTGTCAATCTTTCCATCAGCTTTTCACTGGTGTCATAATCCGAAAGTGACAACTGGACGATGGGCCTCACGATCGTAACCTCAAGCCCGTCAGAGAACGGCGGCCGGGTTATCGCTATCCTAAAGTTGCCGTACTGGATCACCGTCGCCCCACTCCGGCTGATCTCTACGGATCCGCTGCCAGTCACACGGCTTGCCTCAGAGACTTCCTTTATGATGTTTGTGATCTGGGCAGATGTGAGCTTTTCTTCACTGGTTTTTACCAGCTGGAACTCACCAGGCTTGCCCCGCTTTGCCATCGGGAGGGTGCCCTCCTTCAGATGCACGCTCATCGTGCTATCGTCAAAGTATTTTTCAAACGCCAGGTCTGTTGTCTTTGTGGGGGCGCGTATGTGAAGGGCTTTGATGCCCTGCGCCTCTGCCACCAGGGCCTGAACATAGTCAGCGGTGATAAGTGTCGCAGATTCCTGCATGGCGACGTCTTTGATTATCGCGTCGATCCTGCCATGCTTTGCAAGGCGGATGTCGTCGATATCCGGGCGCTGGCCCACGAAACGGAGTTCGATGTTTCGCGGTAAGAACATTTCGCGCATCTTCTTTATTTCTGCGAGTCCAACAAAACCGTGTTCCTTGTTGGTAGAGGCCTGTGATTGAAGCTCGTCCAGTACCGCCAGAGGAATGATTATCTGGCTGCCTTCTTCAATGCGTCCGGCTTCAACCATCTTGGTTATCTCCCCGTCGATAATTATGCTGGTGTCAAGTACGAATTTCTTGCCGGTCAAACGGGTCTAGCTCCGGCTTGCGTGTTTAAAGCGTTTGTCATGGCAAGACCATACTTAAATAACGTTTTATGGCTGGCCCAGCGAAATAACTGCAAGGATGGTCGGGAGCAACAATTTGAAAGTCAGTATCTGGAAATTGCTACCCGCGATTTTGACGACAATACTCGTTTCTTCTTTCAACTCTGTTCCTGCGTTTGCGGCCACATACTACTCTAGCCAGACGAATTTTGAAGAAACCTCGGTGCCTCTTGCCAGCTACTCATGGGACCAGTCCGACATCGAGACCTGCATATACAAAGATACTGGCGTAAAGAACTCTTACTATGCATGGACAAAGCTGGCGGTGCAAAAGTGGCGGCAGGCGCTTCGCGAATACACAAACAACCAGCAGGATTGGACCATAACGGCCAGGTATGTAAAGTCGCAGGCGGCACTTGAATCCTGCGACGTAAAGATCTACATTTATGACAGCTACAAGGATTTTCCGGACTATCCGTCCCAGACAGGGGCGTATACGTCGGTAAAGCAGGAGGCGGGGGAGAAGATGGATTCCAGGGTGTATCTTTCCCCTTTCATACTTCATGGAGATGGCAAGACAGAGTTGAATCTGCCTTCGCACGCGTTCAGGAATTCGGCCCTGCATGAAATCGGGCACGTGTTGGGCCTCGGCCACATGAAGTCGGACAAGGACTACCTGATGTCGCCTCAGTTCGATTTCCATGAGCAGGACCGGGAGCACCCTATTACGACGCTGGAACTCAAGACCTTGATCAACATTTACGACGAAGATGGATTCGAACAGCGCGGGCTTCTACTTTGAGTTGTAACGCGTTTCAAATCTGGCGGCCCGGTTCAAGAACGTGAGCCTTCATCAATCTGTCTTCACTGATCCTAATATCGCCGGCAGCACCTAGGGGAGAGGGTACCAAGTACTGCCGTTTTCCCTAGCTGGTTTTATACCGCTCCCAAGTATCTGTGAGCATGATAACATACCCAAAGGTACTCGGAATTGTCATTGCGGCATTCGTAGCTGGCGCATTTATTGCGTCGCCAGAGCTAAGAGCCTATGCTGCAAATACAGTGGGATCAAGTGACATCATCAACGAGAGCATATTGTCTGCCGACTTGAAGAACGGAGAAGTAAAGGCATCAGACATTGCGACGGATGCTGTCGGCGCGGCAGAGATTCAGGGTGTGACAAAGTTGTTGTTCGGACAGTGCAAGCCGACCAGCTCGCAAGCAACTGTTGATGTTTTGAATGGCTTTACATTAGCTATTGACTGTATGATAAGCGGAGTAGACAGCGACGACAGCGCCTTCGCCGACAAGAACATTGGCAATCAATGCTTCCACATTGACACAGTGGACACGCAGTCTGGGAAGGTGAGGCTATTGGTGACTAACCAATGTGGATTCACCAGCCAGCTTGGGCAGGCGGAGTTCGCTGTATTGGTATACGACAAATAGCAGGATGAAATAAACTGCAATTCTGCATTGGCCGCTCTGGCTGGAGCTATGCCTTTTTCAATCATAACCAGTCGATGATCTATACTATCAGCAAGACGACCCGCTGCAAGCTGCAATACAACTTCAAATAATAACCATAAGGCTTACCACAAGAACAGGCGCAAGGATATTTACAAATGCGGGTCTAGGAATTGTGTGATAACTCCGGGGAGGACTACTTGTGTTTTGAATCCGATGAAAGGCTAAAACGCCCGTCGGAAACGGCTTTATGGATGTTTTGACAAGCGCACATGATGAATTTCGAATGCTATCAGCAGGCTGGCAGGATAGCATCAGAAGTAAGAGAAAATGCTCGCAGAAAGTATCACGTGGGCTCGACCCTATTCGAAATCTGCGAGTCGGTAGAGGCCCAGATACGGAACATGAAAGGCGAACCTGCATTCCCTGTTAACGCGAGCCTTAACGAAATTGCCGCGCATTACACCGCCGAACCTGGTGACACCACTGTCGTGAAGGAAGGCGATGTTCTGAAGATTGACATTGGGGTCCACATTGACGGCTATGTTGCCGACACTGCGGTGACCGTGTGCTATGATCCGAAATTTGAGGCGCTCGTAAAGGCAGCTGAGGCGGCGCTTGGTGAAGCAGTGCGAATGGCCAAGGCAAACACCAGGGCGAGCGATATCGGAAAAATGATAGAATCTACCATCACAAAATTTGGTTTCAGGCCGATACAGAACCTGAGCGGCCACTCCTTGCAACAGTATACCATTCACGCCGGCAAATCCATACCAAACATATGGACAAGGGGATCTTCGTTTTCGCTCATTGCGAATGAAGCATACGCGATCGAGCCGTTCGTCACCACACGCGATGGGCAGGGCGTGGTTTACGAAGGAAAGACTAGGAATATCTTTGGCGTTTCTTCCCGCAAGCCTGTCAAGGAGTCCGGAGCTGATGAGCTCCTAAAAGTTATCTGGAACAGGTACAAAACACTTCCATTCGCACTCCGCTGGCTGGCGGACAAGTATGAGGAAAAGGACGCGCGCCGCCTAGTTGACGTTCTCGTCAAGAAAAAGAACCTGCACGCGTATCCGATATTGGTCGAGGGTCACGGCAAGAAAGTCGTCCAGGCAGAGCACACTCTCATTCCCTCCGAGACCGGCGTGAACGTTATCACTCTTTAGTTCTTTGCCTCTTCTGGATATTCGCCATAAATGGCGCTGATCAGCGTATTTGCAGACTCGCATTTCTTGCACCGCGCCCCGGTCCTGTACACATAATCGTTTTCCTCGAACCGTCTCCTTGATTTTTCACCGCAGGACTGGCAGGTCTGCTCCGTGTATATGTCCGGTTTTACTTCCTTTTTCTTTCTGAATAACATTGCTACTGTCCGACCCCCAGGGTGTTTCCAACACCGATGACCAGTACTGACTGACCCACTGATGTCTTGTCATCGATCACAGAGTATACCGTGCTTGTTACCTTGTCAAACGAGTCTGCAATCTCTTTGCGCATTATGGTGATAGCATCGCCTACTGACTGCTTGACAATGATGGCGTAAACGGGAATATCCAGTTTGGTCGCGACTTCTTCTATCTGGTACTTTTCAACGCCTATTCCGCCGATCGCCGCGCCTATTCCCTCTGCGATGTCACCTGTCCTCTCGCCTTCCAGTTTTAGCGCCGCATCTATCATGATTATGGCGTCTATCTTTATTCCGAAATCACCGGCGAGCCGGCTTATCGCCTCGCCTGGTCTGCCCACCGTCCCGGTTGGACCCTCTGCCTTGAGGAGGTACAGCTTTCTTCCGTTATACTCGTCTTCGCTCCATACCGTTTCTTTTGCCGCTAGTTTCTTCTCTTTTCCAAGCATCATCTTGCCAACGATCATTGGGCCGATGCCGTCACCAATTGGCTGTCCGAGCTTGAAAGCGCCAATCGCCTTTTGAAGCGCCTCGGCCTCTTCAAGCAACAGAGGCATCACCATCTGCAGCTGGACCAGTACAAACATGCTTGTGGTGCGCTTGCCCATAAGGTAAAAGTGGCGCACAACTTTGTAGATCATGTTGAGCGCGGTCGCAGCTTCAAGAATGTTTTCCATCCGGGAAACGTCGCGATCGCTTCCTCCTTGGCAGAGTTTCTTGACCTCGGCGCGCATCCTTTCATCTCTTGTCCTCATGATGTGGTCCAGCTTGCGAACTATGCCGCTGGGATCGAGATCTACGGGCATTATCGTAAAGTATTCCAAGAGCCTGTCGACGCCAGCACTTGGGTCCGCAATTGGCCTGATAGAGGTCTTCACGTAGTCGATCGCTTCTTTTCTTGCATTTTCCTTCATCGTTTTCAGCTTGACAAGCGAATGCGAAATTTCGTTGAGCAAAATGCGCGACTGGAATTTTTGTGCGTACATCATGAAAATAGGAACCATCGCGAGGGACGCTATCGTCACCCACATCCACGGACTGCTCGGATCCGTATCCGATCCGCCGAAAAGGGCCTCAAGCTGCGACAGAAACTGAGAGAAACCTGACATTTCGTTGCCTCGTTCCAGATCGAAAATGTCGTTTAGCTCAATTTAAGGTTACTCGAGCTTGGAACAATCATTTTTTCAAGTGACACGCGCACTGGCACTTTGCCAGTTTGACGTCAAATGAACAGTCGTGGCCAGGCCCGCAGGCATCGTTCATGGGCCATTCCCCAGGGCAATCCCCGTGCCGGTCACGCTTGCAAAAGAACGTCAACATCCATGCTCGATTTGGTCCTGCAGAAGATTTAATGTTTTGGATTATAGCTGGATGTTGAACAGCTGGGGAGCGTAAATCGAGCCGTCGCGAACACGCTTTACCCTTGCGACTGACAGGTAATGCGGCCAAACCGTCACCATTATGCATCCCTCCGGCACTCCTTCCGGCACCTCGATGACTACGATGTCATTGACATCGACGCCATATTCCGCGAGCTTCTCCTTTGAAGAGGCCACGTGGTCTACCGGCATGCCGCTGCTGTAGACGTAAACCTTGCCGGTATATTCTATTTTTTCCGCTGCCATCTGCAAATGGCGTTACGCAGGGCTCGCACAAAAATGTATCTGGAAGGTACTAGTCGGAACCGGCGTCACCGAATATCAATTTCATTTCGTCAAACGTGAGCTTTTCGCCGCTTGACATCTTTTTCATGGCCGCTTCCTTCAGCGTATTCCATCGGTCCTGATATTCCTTGTCGCGTTTAGCGCGCTCTTGCATCGCTTCCTGCCTCGCGGCGCGCCTGTCGTCAGTCTCTCTTTGCTTTCTGTGCCGACTCTCTGCGGCCTGCATGCGCGATTTCTTGAACGCTATGGCGTTCACCTGCGTCTCGATCATTTCCAGCTTTGCGCCTGCTTCTCTTACAGCGTGAATAACACTCCTCCTTTCCTCATAGAGGCTTTCCCTCTGGTTGATCAGGTTATCGAGGCTCTCTTTCAGCTTGCCAATGTTGCTTCCGTATTCTTCCTTCAGCTTGAAGATCCTGTTTACCTGGCCCTTCAAATGATCGTAATTATTTGACATGATGCGGTACTTGTCTTCCTTCTTGTGCATCAGCTTTAGCGTGTGAAGCTTGGTCGCGATTTCTTTGGTCCGGGAAACCAGTTTTCGCTCTTCGTCCTTTGATAGTTTCTTTGTCTGTAAGT
Source organism: Nitrososphaera sp. (assembly GCA_025449675.1). Classification (GTDB taxonomy): domain Archaea; phylum Thermoproteota; class Nitrososphaeria; order Nitrososphaerales; family Nitrososphaeraceae; genus Nitrososphaera. The sequence goes on from JANWIX010000066.1 coordinate 18,024, forward strand.
CCCGCTCTATCTGCTCAAGAGTCCGCTGTAGGTTGTGCATGTCGCTTCGCTCCTTGCGAGACTTTGCCGCGGCAATGCCCACCTTGTCATCCAGGCTCTTCATCTGGTTCTTTGTATCAATCAGGCTGTTTCGCAGCTCGATAAACTTGGGATATTCAGCATCTTTTTGTTCGTTAACCTGCTTGAGCTTTGTGCGCAATTCATCTAGCAGAGTCCTCTCATCGTCTATCTGCTTCTTTACGCTCTCCAAGTTGTTGTTTATCTCGTCTATCTTTTTGTCGCCCGCTTTCTGCTCTTCCTGGACGGATTTCTTGAATTCCAGAAGAGTCTTGAGATTGGGATCGGAATCCTGTGCTCCATGATTGGCGTTTGTCGTTGTTGCGGTCAATGTTGCGCCGCTGCTGTTGTCACTGTCTCGTACCACGTTACTTACGGCTTCTTGTAGCATCAAAAATATATTTTTTGTCATTCTAAGCCTCCTAAAAGGCGATTATTATCTCTCGGAGGGCGTCCGCGGTCCTATCAGTATCTGCAAAAGCCAGTTTCTTGGAGTGCATGTTTATAAGAGCAACCCTCGTAGTTAGACGCAACGATGGACGATTTTGAAAGGGATTTTCCAGATTTCGACTGGAAAAACACTCCAGCCTACAAGCATCCAGGAGGCAAGGATTGTCCATGCCCCAAGCACGAATACATCAGAGAGCAGATAAACGTGGCAAAGACGGTCAGCGACAACAATAAGGACATTTCACCAGAGTTTAGGCAGAGGGCCCAGGTGACGCTGAAATTCTGCCCTGACCACTACAACGTGTACTTTAACGAAGTGATCCCATCGATGCCACTAAAGTATCGGTTCATGACAAAGGTGGCACTAAAGCTGGGGGCGATTACGGTGCAAAAGCTTACGTATATGCAGTCAGACCAGTGCTTCTACTGCAAGTTCGGCTCTGGCGGATTTGACAAGAAAGCCGAGCTCCCGCCGATCTAGACATCCAGCATTGCTCGGGTGTCAATCAACATGTTCCTGAGAGTCAGAGCGCTGTTGGATGAAAAGCCGATCGACAGCAAGTTCCTGATAATTATCGAAAGCATCGTGAACCTGCGCCCCGATTCTTCCCGGTATCCATCGTAAAACGAATCTGCGATGCTTGCATAGCTATCAAGGTCCATTACGCTTGCCAGAAACGAGCCAAGATCCATGCTCCTTGCGTAAGAAGAGCTGTTCTTTTGGGTAAACCCGAGATCTGTACGGACCACAGAGTCATCGTCAACGAGAAAGTTCTGTGCTTTGTTGTCAATGAATGCATATCCGGCGCCGTGCAGCTTTGCAGTCAGCTGGCCCGCGAGGCGGGCTAGATGAGCAGCACCTCCCTTTGATAGCGCGGCATACAGATCCCCTCCCGCCTTGTATTCCTCAACCAGCGTTGTTTCGTCGATGGAAATTAGCTCGGGGGTAGGAATTCCCATTGTGTGAAGAACGCTCCTCATCTCGCTGCCCTCGTTTCTCATTATTTCATCAAGACCCGATGGGCGCGACGGGTGTGCAAGTAGCATCGATATGAGAGAATACGTGTAGGCAATGACGAATTCGTGAAATTCCTTCGACGGCTTGTTTCGCTTCACCACCACCAGCCTCCCATTCTGTTCTTCGACGGTGACTTGCCGCTGCCAGTTCACAAAGTACAAGCGATGATAATTCATCTGGTGCCGGCCCTTGATTTACTTGTCGTCGTCAAACTTTTAACGCATAATAGCAAGTAACTACGATAGACTGTCGTTGCTCGTCCACGATGGTCATGCAAGCTCGCGCAGATTCTTTACTTCCGCCAATGCCGCGAGCTATGACAGGGTCGCGAAATACGCGACTTTCGGCCAGGACTTAAAATGGAAGCGCCACATAATGGAGGCTCTTGGAAATCACAACCCGGTGCTCGAACTCGCATGCGGAACCGGAGTCCTGTCGTCGATGCTTGCTTTGTCGGGCAGAAGCGTCGTGGGCCTTGACTTTACTTTCGAGTACCTGCGCGAATCGATGCGCAGGCTTGGGATTCCTCTGGCACAGGGAACGGCGGAAATTCTACCCTATCGAGACGGTTGCTTTGGCGCCATAGTTTCGTCTTATCTGGCAAAGTACGTCGAAATCGATAGACTTGCGGAAGAATGTTGGAGGGTGCTAAGGCCCGGAGGGGCCGTGGTATTTCACGACTTTGCGTATCCATCAAGCCCTTCGATGAGGCACCTATGGGCCGCCTACTTTTCAATCCTCCGGCTTTGCGGAACTTTTATTCCCGCGTGGCGAATCGTGTTTCAGGAGCTTGATCGCGTCATAAAGGAATCGCGTTGGGAATCGCAATTACAGACTTTGTTACTGAAAAAAGGATTCAGAGCGGTGTCCTGCAAATACTATTCTCTGGGTACTTCTGCCATAGTCTCTGCTCAAAAGCCATGACTACTGCGAACGAGTCCCGGATTAACGAGTGGTTTGTTCCGCGGCGCGGACCGCTTCGGTTCCGGATTTTCGTCGGACTGTTGTTTCTGCCGTACACTGGCATGTGCGTGGCTTTTACCATAATAGGTTCGCTGCTTGCCGGCGAATTGCTTCTAGACAGGCTTGGCGCGATCGCTCTCATCTACGCGCTTGCCCTTGGGATTTCTGCACACGCAGCAGACACTCTTGGCTCCAAGAAGGTCAAGCCCTGGGGTGACCACTTTTCAAAGAAACAGTTGCTGGCGCTCATGATAGCGTCGCTGGCAGCGTCGTACGGAATAGGCATCTACTATATCGTGGTTCACGTTCCATTACTCGCCGCAATAGCAATCCTTGAAGGCTTTTTCCTAGTCGCATATAACTTTGAAATCTTTGGAGGCAGATTCCACAACGACTTCTGGTTCGCCGTTTCATGGGGCGCTCTGCCCACCCTAGCGGGATACATCATGCAAACAAATGCCCTTGACGCACTGCCTGTAATAGTGGCCGGCGTCGCCGGCGCTGCGAGCTTTGCGGAGATAAGGATGTCAAGGCCATACAAGGAACTGAAGAGAAAGGATCAGAGCTCGCCAAGAGTCAGGAAGCTGGAGAACGGCCTCAAGTTGCTGAGTCTGGGCACGATAACGGTCGCACTGGCTCTCCTAGCGATTAGGATAATATTATCATGACCCGTGTTCTACCCCTGTTGTGGTAAGTGTAACTCGTGAAAAGGGCGACTATGGCAGCAGCATGCTCCGCAAGATTGGCGAGCTCGAAAGGCGGTCGGGCATCACTCTTGAAACCCCGCAGAAAATATTGCTGGCAGAGACTGGCACCGTGGAACAGTTACTGAGCATACTTGTTGGCTCCGACATCAAAGTCAGGATAGTTGAACAGAAGGAACAGAGAGGAGTGATTACAAGAAAATCCATAATCGCCGCCGAATCGGGCCGTGTTCTGCTGGAAGCAAATAGCAGGATAATTACGCGAAGTTTGCCTCCCGCTATAGTCAAACAAATCAGGAGTCAGCGCAAAGGCATCGGAAGTATAATCCAAAACACCGGCCTTGAAACGTCAAGAAGGATCACCGACATAGGGTATGATCCGAAAAGTATGCACATCTTTCGCAGATACAAGATAATGCACAAGAAGAAAACTGCGATCGAGATCAAGGAAGTGTTCCTGTCTTGAGCAAGAGGTGGACCGGGTGGGATTTGAACCCACGACCTCAGCAATGCCAATGCCGTATCCTACCGGACTAGACGACCGGCCCTACCGCAGACTCTGAGCTTTGATAACGATATTAATAGTTTAATCGGAAAGAATATTATTATTGCCTTCGATTCCTCATTTGTCTTAACGTGGCTCTTGAGCAATCAATCGGTGCCGTTATCAAATACCATGCTTCAGCAGATTCGCAATCCTCCGAGTTCCTGCTTCTGAAAAACCGGAGGGGATTCTGGGGTTTTCCTCAGGGCCACAAAGAGAGAGGTGAAAGCGAGATTCAGACCCTTGTCAGAGAAGTATTCGAGGAAACGGGGATCAGAGATCTTGAAATCCAGTCTTATATCGGAGAAATAAGGTACTCCTATTTCAAGGGAGACGGGATGAAATCTGAGAAGGAAGTAAGATTCTTCTTTGCCACAACGCCGACAAAACAAGTAAAGATATCCATTGAACATGCTGACTTTAGATGGGTTACCTTGGCAGACGCTCTCAACATGATAGACCACGCGAAACTAAAGCTGATACTGGGCAAGGGCCACCGAAAAGGATTGTACTAGCTATCGTCCTTGAAAATAAGGTAATAGATTTATAGCCATCGGACTTGGAATAACCTAACTGATATCCATATCATGGTAGCATCAGGTGGCAGACGAATTGTCCTGACCGCGGACCGCAGCCTAATGACGAACTACAGGGGAAACTTTCTGTATGGCTTTATCGCATGTGGGCCTTACGAGCTCCTACCCGAGTTCGTGTTTGACAAGATCTTTTGCCCGAGCGTCGAGACCGACAAGACCACAGGAGGGGTAAAAGTGGCGCAGTGCGGATTGAGGAGAATAGAAGGCGCGCTCTTGAAAGAGTACAAGCGCGATGAAATATTTCTTGCCCACCCTGAAATGCTCGATAAATGCATAGGGCCGGACACAAAGGTGGTCGGCATCAACGTAATGGACCCCCTCGGAATGGCCCCAGTCACCACCACAATGTCTCCAGAGAAATTGTCCTATGTCGCCATGAAATTCAAAAAGATGTGCGCTTCGATTATTCAGCTAAAGAAAAAGTACAACTTTAAAGTGGTGGTGGGCGGAAACGGCTCGTGGGAACTGGCAAAGCCTGACAGGATGAAGATACACGGCATAGATACTGTCGTCATAGGCGAGGCGGACGAACTGGCCCTGGATCTTTTCAGAGACCTCGAGGCCGGCGAGGCGCCAGAGCTGTTGCACACGTTTGTCAGAAACATCGAGAATGTTCCTTTGATGCAGGGCCCGACGGTCAATTCTCTTATAGAGGCTATGAGGGGATGTGGGAGGGGATGCGACTTTTGCGATGTGAACAAGAGATCAAAGAAGGACTTTCCGCTTGACCGGCTCCGGAAAGAAGCAAAGCTCAACTTGGACTATGGGTTTGACTCCATCTGGCTACAGTCTGATGAAATGCTTCTTTACGGCTGCGACAACAAGGACTTTATTCCAAACGCAGAAGCCATTACGGAACTCTGGAGCGGGTTAAAGTCCACCGGCGCCCGGTTTGTCGGGACCACCCACATGACGCTTTCGGCTGTCGCTTCGTCTCCTGACCTTATCAAAAAGATGTCTGAAATTAACGGCATGGACGTGGCCAACGGCAGGTGGCTCGCGACGAACCTGGGAGTCGAAACAGTCGCTCCAAGGATGGTGAAGAAACACCTGGGCGTAAAGACCAAGCCTTTCCAGCCGGAGGAATGGGGCGCCGTGGTGAGGGAAGGTTGCAGGGTCCTAAATGACAACCACTGGTTCCCAGCTCTGACGCTCATCATAGGATGGCCGGATGAAACGCCTGACGAAACTCAGTACACGATTGATCTCATAGACGACTTTAAGCAGATGAACATGCGCGGCCTAGTTGCGCCACTACTCTACCAGGACTTTTCGGAAAAGAATTCGATGCACTTTGGCAACCTGAATGAAGCCCAGTTCACATTGTTCTGGAGATGCTGGGAACACAACCTAAGAGTCATCAACGACATCATACCCATAATAATCAGGAACAAGACCTATGGCCCGGCAATGAAGGTGTTCATGGCGGCCCTTATCAAGGCAGGAACCTGGGCGATACTGAGGTACCTTCGCGGTCTATCAAAGGAGCTGTTCAACGGTCAGGTGCCGGAAGACATTGTCGCTAGATATTCTGGCAAGAGATCTGTAACGGCAACTGCGGCTCCGCGCCTGTAGGGCTAGCCCTTTAGTTTTGCTATCGCCTCGTCCGCCAGCGTCGCGATGTTTGGCGTCAGAACTATGAAGTAGTTCCTGTCCGCGCGCTCCACCACGTTGACGGTCTTGGATTTCTTTGTCGAAATATCGAATTCAAGGAGGCCCGGCTCGAGCTTGCCCTTTGTGTAGATCATCATCAGTATTTCGCCGGTCAGCGGCGTCAGCGGCACAATGGAAAAGACGTATCCCTTGTACGAGCTGATTGGCATCACCTGTTTCATGTATGGCGCAACAGAACAGAGATAGAGAAGAACATCTTCCACCGTTGCAAATTCCTCATATTCAAACTTCATACATTCCGATGACCCCGGAGGGAAATAAAAGGCTTTAAACAAAATAGGTAGGCGAGTCTAGCCGTAAGACTCGAACTTTACGTCGTAGCTTCCGTCCTTTCTCTTACTGCGTTCAGTCACAAAGCCCTTTGGAACAAGAAAGTCTAGTGCTCCGTCAACCGTACCCTGCCAGCCGCAAATGTAGAACGACGTGTTCTCGGGAGTAACCTTTTCACCCACAAGTTCTTCCAGAGGCGAAAGGTCTTTGCCAGCTTTTGGCCTGAGGAATGACTCGACCCTACCCTTCTGTCCAGACCAGGTCCTGTTGAACCATTCTTGTGGTCTACTGATGCTTGCCCTGTAGCGAAAGTTCCATTTGTCCTTACCCGCGTCAAGGCTTTGCTCTTCCAGCGAATTCAAGAGATCCTTGTAGCTCAGCTCATCGACATAGCTGGCGCCGTGAAGCACCACTATTTCGCGCTTGCTGCCAATTGACTTCAAGTGCATTGAATAAGAAACGAACGGCGCAAGACCTGTTCCGCCTCCAATCAGGACCATTCTCCTGTTGTCAGGAGTGCCGTCATGCATCTTTTCGTTGATCGTAAAAATTCCGGTGGGCTTTACCCACGCAATATCGTCTCCCTCCTTCTTGTTAAACAGCTCTGTAGTGAGCCGCCCGGGAACCGGTTTTCGGACCCAGCGAATAACGAGTTCAAAGCGCTTCTTTTGCTCAGGAGGGGAAGCGATCGAATATGCCCTTCTTATTATCTTGCCTTCACTTGGAACATGGAGGCCGAGCGTGACAAACTGGCCAGCTTTAAAGTCAGGGATGGGACCAGTCTCAGGAGTTACGTGGAAAATCGCAAGGTCTTCCTTCAGCACCTGAACGTATGTGATCTTGGCCTTGTTGTCAACGACCATATTTGTGAGAATTCCAGAACGTTAAATAAATACATTGTTAATAGACGATGCCTAGCGATCGTTGCTTCTGGGAATCAGAGGCAAGTTTTTAATCCGTTTGCGTTGGTGCTAACGGTGTGCCGGACTGGCTAAAGCGCGGTGGAGGTTCAGGATCAAACAGCGAAATAGACCAGCTAACCAGCACCATTAGTGACCAGAGTTCTGAGCAGAGAAAAATCACCGATCAGTTCAACAAGGCAATGAACAACTTTGCGACTGAAAGATCGCTAGAGACCTGCCTAGATGCGCTCAACCTTGCAATGCAGCTCGCAAATATCAGAGGCAAGCTTGCAGAATCTTACGAATACTACGCAAGAATGCTCGAGCGCGAAATCACAAGAATGAATAGATCCGCCGGATCCTAGTCCTGCACCGGAATCGGCATCGTCAACTTTTCGAAATCTTCAAAGAGTGCATAGCCGGATCTGCCATTTAGGAAAAGCACGAACATGCCTTCCTCCATGAGGTTTTCTATCGTGACTCCCAGTTCCTCTGTCTTTGTGATGGGTAGGTATGACATCGAGTCCGTAACGAGCATCAGGCTCATGTTTTCATAATTGTCGATAATGTCATAGAGCATCGATTCAAGCATGCCGGAAAGTGAGATGTCGTATTTGTCAAGCTTCGATCGAAAATAAGTTGCGATGGATTCCTTTTCATCGCCGTCGCCCCTTGTGCCCACAAGAAGAGAGTTGAACACTTGGCTTCCTTCATCAAACATCCTGTCGTGCTCCAGATTTAGATATCCATTTGACTTGAAGAATTCTTCGCACTCTCTAACGAGTTGCTCTTCGGTCATCCAATTACTCCGGCCCTCGTTCATTCGCGCAAAATAAGTTCTTGGCGAAATCATGCGCCTGCTGCTCAATTCGCTACTCTCAGGTGTTCAGCTTGGCGTATAAGTTTGTTTACCGGAACACTATGCGGTTCTTTATTGTCCCAAGCTTCTCAATGGCAATTTCTACAATATCGCCGTTCTTCAGGTACTTTGGCTCCTTCATGGACATTGCGACACCGGCCGGGGTCCCTGTCGAAATTATGTCGCCGGGCTCAAGGGTCATCGTGGCGCTCAGAGCCGATATTATCCGGTGTATTGGGATCACCATGTTCGCGCTCGTGGAGTCCTGACGCAGCTCGCCATTCACCCTTGTCGTAATTTTCAGATTCTGCGGATCCGGAACCTCGTCCTTGGTCGTTATCCACGGACCGCAGGGAGCAAAGGTGTCTATGCCCTTGCCGCGTGTGAACTGCTTGTCCTTGAACTGGATGTCCCTTGCGGACACATCGTGCATTATCATGTAACCAAAAACAGAATCGGATGCCTTTTCCTCGGTAACTTTCTTGGTGCGCTTTCCAATGATCACCGCGAGCTCCCCTTCATAATCAAGCCGGGTCACAAACGATGGGCAGATCACGTCCTTGAAGGGCTCATTAAGCGCTGTCCGGGGCTTCATGAATATCACCGGCTCGTCGGAAGGCGTTAGCCCGGCGTCACGCGCGTGATCATAATAATTGAATGCGAGGCAGATTATCTTTGGAGGGTTTGGCAGAGGCACCAAGAGTTCGGCAGGATCCATTTTGTGATTGTACTTTAGTCTCGCTTTGTGCTTCTTCACCTCGTCGAGCCAGCCCCC
>JANWIX010000067.1 GCA_025449675.1 Nitrososphaera sp.
AAGAATGAATCCTGGCCAGCAAGAAGGCTTTCGGCATTTTTTAGTGCGCCACCGGTTCCTAGCGGCTCTTCTTCCACTACATACCCGATCTTGACGCCTAGTCGGCTTCCGCTACCGATATGGTCGATTATTTGTTCTTTCATGTAACCGACGCAGGCGATAACTTCGCTTATGCCAAATTTCTTTAGCCACTTTACTTGCCACTCGATTATCGGAACATTGAGGACCTCTATCATGGGCTTTGGCTTTTGGTCAGTTAGTGGTCGCAACCTCTTGCCAAAACCGCCTGCAAGAATCACTGCTTTCAAGATACATCCCTTGAACTGTCCCGTTTGAATAAATGTTTCCCGACAAGAGCCGCGTTTTTCTAGCGCGATTCAGCTTGGTTGTTGAGTAGCCAGTGCACTTGCTCGTAGCATTCTTTGCATAGCTCTTGTTCAGATGTATGCTCGCAGCTGTACATTTTTTCAGATTCGATTCTGCACTTGGCGCAGACAAAGGTCAATTCTGTGTTGGCTCTTTTCCTTTCGCGGCGATTATCTTTTTGTCTCTGATCGCTTTCCACGCGCCCAGCCCGACGAGAATTGCGCCCAATCCAATGGTAGATCCAATAGTGCGCGTCGCTCCAGAAGGATCTGCAGAATTCAGGGCCCCCTGACCTATCAGCGCCACCATACCGGCGATAATCAAGCCTCCATTGACAAAGAGCAGTACGCTAACAGCCGGAGCATATTCCTTTCTTGCGATGACAAAGGCAATGATCGACATGACTACAGCACCCCCACCAAAGACCCCGCCTCTCACCGATTCGTTGAATGGCAGAAAGCCCATTCTTTCAGCCGAGTTGCTCTGGGATGCAATCATTACATCAGCTCCATATATTATCAGGAGCGCCAAAGAAGCAACAAGCAGTGCGATTGCGATTTGCTTTGCCATTTAAGGTATGATTGCCAATCAGATTTAATAAACCTACTCGGCTTGAATCTATTGCGTGTCGTCTGACATCTCTGCGATCTTGTACTCGGCCATTAACGAGATAGGCCGAGAAAAAATCCGGATGGACTTGGCCTCGAATATCGCGCTTGCCGCAAAGCATATCGAAGATATCATGAAGCGATGCGTTGAGGGGGCGAGCCTGGAAATGGACGAAGAAACTCTTGTCGCATTGTGCAAGGGCCTTCTGCATTTCATGCTGACTGCCTCGCTCCTTCCGTCAGAAAGAAGCGTGAGCTTTCAGGGCGCGGACCTGGATGTCGTCGTTCCCTCTCTAAAGGTCCTTGCCAAGAATCCTGAAAAAGCGATAATTATTCAACTGATAAGAAACGACGCAGAATCAGACAAGATCACCAATGCCGAGTCGGTACAACCGCACGGCGCAAATATCTGGATCATCTCTCCCAGAAGGATAACAACGGGCCACAGAAACTATCATCTGGGAGAAGGCGAAATACAATATTCTCGCCTCGTGCAGGATATCAGCGAATTTGTCAATAGCAAAAAGATCGGAAGGTTGAAGTTACTGCCGTGAAAGTAACGAATCAAGGTCGATCAATTTTTCAATCGCCTTTCCTGTCCTTGAATAATTCAGATTTCTCGAATACCCTATGACTGCCAGGACGCCAACACCTGTGATTTCTTCTATCATTCGTGGAGTTTTCTCCTCAACGGTACTGGGCTTGACGGGCATCTTGTTAATTATTATGCCTGCAATATCTAGCCCAAGGCTTCTGCATGCCATGACGGTGAGTAGGGTATGGTTTAGTGTCCCTAGACGTGGCGAGGTGATAATTATGACTGGTAGAGCCACGATCTTTGCAAAGTCTCCGATGACGCGCTTTTCCGCAACGGGGACCATGATACCGCCGATTCCTTCAACTATGACAAACTTGTGACGTGAGGCGATCTTTCTAAACGCCACAATCGCTTCATCAAGGCTTGGCGCCTTCTTTCCCATGATCTCCGAAGCCATCAGAGGCGACGCAGCTTTTCGATAGAAAAAAGGGTTCAGATCACCGTCGGGTTCAGATGTTTGCGCAGCTTTTGCAAGAATAAAAGTATCGCGAGACTTGTATTTCTTTGAAAATTCGCGATCTGCGGTCGCGAACGGTTTCATGACTCCTACGTCGATCTGCCTTTGTTTCAGCGCCCATACAAGACCCGAGGCTATCATGGTCTTGCCAATACCGGTGTCAGTCCCCGTAATGAAAAAGCCCGGCATGGAAATATTATTAGAGCTATGCGCCGACTAGCATTTAACTGAATTGAGCCTGCGAGAGATGGACAAGAGCTATGTTTGGCACCCGTATACCCAAATGAGTGACTGGAATCGGTGGGATAATCGGGTAATAGTAAGGGGACAGGGCTTTTACCTAGTCGACACATCAGGCAAGAAATACCTTGACGGGACTGCCAGCATGTGGTGCAACGTCTGGGGCCATGGAAGGAACGAAGTCGTCGAAGCAATGAGGGAACAGCTGAAGAGCCTGCAGCACTCTACGCTTTTTGGGCTTGCCAATGAGAGCTCCACACGGCTTGCGGAGAAGATGGTAAAGCTAGCAAAAGGCATGCAAAAAGTCTTTTACACAGACAACGGCTCGACTGCAATCGAAGCTGCAATAAAGATGGCGCTTCAGTACTGGCTCAATAAAGGCAGGCCCGAAAAAAAAGAATTTCTCTCGTTGGACCATGGCTACCACGGCGATACAGTAGGTGCGATGTCGCTGGGATACATCGAGAAATTCTTTGGTGCCTACAAGCCACTTCTGGCTCCCAAAGTCCACAAGTTGCCAAGCCCAAAACTCTATGGCAGCGGTTTTGACAGTCATTCTGCCCTTGCAGAGCAGTGCATTGAACAGGCGGAAAATATTCTGAGAAAAAATGCAAGCCGCTGCGCTGCGCTGGTAATGGAAAGCGGCGCACAGATCGCCGGTGGCGCCGTAATCTACCCGGCCGGCTACCAGAGACAGCTGTCAGAACTGTGCAAGAAATACGACGTCCTCTTGATTCTTGATGAGATAGCCACGGGGTTCGGTCGTCTCGGAAACATGGTAGAATACGTTGCGCAGAAATCCAGTCCGGACATTGTCTGTTTTGGTAAGGCTCTGACTGGAGGCTACTTTCCCCTGGCCGTGACTATGGCGACCAAGAGCGTGTTCGACGCGTTCCTTGGGGACTGCTCTCAGAACAAACAGCTATACCATGGGCATACGTTTACCGGCCATCCTGTTGGATGTGCCGCCGCTCTAGCAAACATTGAACTTTACAAAAAACGCGGGCTGATCCTTCAGATAAGGGAGAGTGGCAAGTATATCGCGGCAAGATTGCGCGAATGCAAGACCTTTGATGTTGCCGCGGACGTACGACACAAGGGGATGCTCGCGGGCATTGAACTGGCGTCAGGCGGCAAGCCAGTCCTGTCACTTCGTAACGGCGAAAAGATCGGCTACTTCGTAATGCAGGAATCCCTCAAGAGAGGAGTTCACCTGAGGTCGCTCGGGAATATCATGATGGTCATTCCCCCTCTCGCAATGGACATGAGGAACTTGAGGAAGCTGATGGACACCCATCTTGAGATCCTCAGGAAAGTGGAGACCTCGTTACCTTAGCGCTCTCAGCTCTTTGTAAAGGGTTGCCTTTGAAACGCCCAGGTTCTTTGCTATCTTGCTTTTTGAATAGTTCCCGGCAAGCAGAGTGACGAGCTGGTTCTTGTTGATTATTTTCTGAGGCCTGCCGATGCCTCTTCCTGCCGCCCTTGCCCTCTCCATGCCATCCTTTGTCCTCTGGACGAGCATTTCCCGCTCCCTCTCCGCGACCCACGTAAGGATCCCTATCATGAGCTTTCGCACGCTGGGCTCCGTCATCTGCAGAAACGATTCTCTTGGTGAGCAGGAGATAAGGGGAGAATACTGTTCTATGGCCTTTACGGCGTCCAGCGTGTCCCAGAATGTCCTTCCGACGCGCGATAACTCGTACACCAAGACAGCGTCGAGCTGCGCGGTCTTTACGAGCTCGAGCATTTCACTGAATCCGTTCCTCTGGGTGGCTGGGACCCTGCCGCTGACGGCAGAATCTTCAAAGAAATCAAGGATCTGGTATCCTTGCTCCCGGGCCCATTTTTCCAGCGCGAGCTTTTGGTTCTGAACTGTCTGCTCTTCAGTGCTCACCCGCAGGTATGCGAACGCGTACTTCATGGGCAACTTGAACCGTGATTGCTTAACTGTAGCCTTGTCAACGAAATTGTTCAAAAAGGGTAGCGACAATAAATGAACGCAGCGCTTACGCGCGGGGGCATAACAAAGGTAAAAAAATGGAGCTATTTTCTAGCCTGTCTAGAAACGGGTCCTTTTCTAGCCGCCCTTGACGGGCGCCGCAAATCGCCGAATTCCGCCGTCCAGACCGGCATGACTTGATCTATCAATAACTTCGTGCAAATGGCTGCATAACCCCTGCAAAAATGGCACAACCCTGGGCAACCGGAATGGGCTCGTCCGGAAAGGCTGACTCGGGGATATTTCTAAACTCGAATTTAGCAATATCGTGGTTTAGGCGAAGTTGTAAACCAAAGTTTTAATTACTAGTTTACGACATCGACTGACCAATTGTCTGACCCGGCATTTGTCAAGGATTGCATGGACAAAGTGTTGACTGGGAACTCTATTACCTTTTCCGAAGCTGAACAACTACTTCAGGCCGATGTCATGGAACTTGCTGAATGTGCAAACAAGATCACCCGTATCTTCAATGGCGATACGGTAGATGTCGAAGCGCTGGTGAACGCGAAATCTGGCAAGTGCCCGGAGGACTGTTCGTTCTGCGCCCAGTCATCGTTTTACGACACTGGCATCGGAAAGTATCCGCTGCTCCCAAGCGAAACCATAGTGGAAAACGCAAAGAAGGCAAAACAAGCCGGCGCGTCCAGCTTTTGCCTTGTCTGCGCGTACAGGGAGCCGCCTGAAAGGGACTTTCAGCAGATATGCCAAACCATAGCAGACATTCGCTCCAGTGTGGATATCGAAGTCAACGTTTCTTTGGGTTTCATGACGCCAGAGCGGGCATTGAAATTAAAGCAGCTTGGAGTAAAGAGGTACAATCACAATCTAGAGGCAGCAGAGAGCCATTTTTCAAAAATTTGCAATACTCATAGTTTTGCCGACAGGGTGAACACGGCCAGAATAGTGAAAGACGCAGGACTTCAGCTCTGTTCCGGCGGCATAATTGGCATGGGCGAAACCGCGAGACAGCGAATAGAGCTGGCCTTTTCACTGGCAAGCCTGCATCCCGATGAAGTCCCGATTAACATCCTGATCGGAAGAGAAGGGACCCCGATGGGCGGTTACGAGCCATTGGATCCCCTTGAGGCAATCAAGACGATCGCCGTCTGGCGTTTCATAATGCCAAAAACCATCCTAAAGATAGCAGGTGGAAGAGAGGTTCACCTCAAGGACAGAGAAAGGTTGGCTCTAAAGGCTGGGGCAAACGGCATCATCACCGGCGGTTATCTGACGACTGGCGGTAACGAGCCCAACAAGGACATTTCGATGATAAAAGAGATTGGTCTCAAAGCGCAATAATTCCTCCGAGTACGCGCGCACACGCCTTGAGGCCCTGAGGAACCAAGAGCTCTACAGGACCCTCAAGCGAGCGGTGGTAAACGGCCCTACCGCGACCGTAGAAGGCAGGGAGGTTGTGCACCTGTGCTCAAACGACTATCTTGGACTATCTCGCGACGCTCGCGTCGTACGGCAAATGAAAAATGCCATCCAGAGTGTTTCTCAGTGCAGTTCAAGGCTCATAGCTGGAAACCATCCCGCGCTCTTGGAGCTGGAGCAAAAGCTTGCGAAGCACCGCAAAACTCGGGCGGCGCTCGTGTATCCGACGGGCTATAGTGCCAACCTTGGGTTGGTCAGTTCGATTGCGGACAAGAATTCGACCATATTCAGTGACGAGCTCAACCATGCCAGCATCATAGATGCCTGCAGGCTCAGTGGCGCGACGGTAAGGGTCTTTGGCCATAATTCCGTTTCACAATTGGCACAATTGATGCGACAGACCAGGGGAAGAAAGATCGTAATCACCGAGGGCGTCTTTAGTATGGACGGGGATGTGTCAAAGCTGGAGGAGATTTGTGCGATAGCAAAAGAGCATGATGCTATCACGGTCGTGGATGATGCGCACGGAGATTTTGTGTTCGGACCAAATTTCTCGGGAGTGCCTGCGATGCTCAAAGCCAAGGTGGACATACACGTCAGCAGCATGAGCAAGGCCCTGGGATGCTTTGGCGGATATGTGGCCTCATCGGGTCCGACAAGAGAGTTGCTGATAAACACATCGCGGCAGTTCATTTACACCTCTGCACTTCCAGACCATCTTTGCGCTGCCGCGATTTCAGCAATTCCCTTGGCCAAAAGAGGACATCTTCAGCTCAAGTTGCAAAGGAACATCCGCCGGTTTCGCGAGTCGATGGAAAAAGCCGGATTCGTCCTAGGGGCTTCCTCAAGTCAGATAATTCCAGTTATCATCGGGAGTGAAAAGCTTTCGGTAGAGTTCTCCAAGGAATTGCTGAGAGCCGGCGTCTTTGCACAGGCCATACGGTACCCGACGGTGAAAAAAGGAGCGGCTAGATTAAGGGTTTCGCTGACAGCCATGCACTCTCTTGCTCATATCGACCTGGCCACAGAAGCCTTTCGAACCGTGGGGTTGAAGATGAAGATCATCTAGGCAGCAACAGGGATATTTCTAAACTCGAGTTTAGAAACAAGACTAATTAATGGGTGGTTGGCGTACGTGGCATGCGCTTGGCAAACACCAAGGAATTCACTTTTACCCTAAAACTGTCGGATGAGCAGCAGAGAGAGGTCTTGATGTACCTGAATTCACTTGCTCCTTCCGATCTACTCTTTGGTATGCGCTTTGCCTATAACCGCAAGATGGCCGAGGATGGGGGATACCTTATGCCTGGAAGAAAGAGCAAGGTCAAGAGCGAAACGCACCTACTCAGTGGAGAGCAGGCCAAGTGGCGACTCCATAACTGGAAGGCGATGATAAAGACGTACAGGGAAAAAGGCTATAGTTATCCCACGATATCACGGATAAAAAAGCAGGTCAAAAAAGTCGCGAATCAAAAATAGGAGGGGAGAGGCTAGTAACTCGTAGCCTCGGGATTCTTTGCAGGTGCGCTCGCAGCTGGAAGGTCTGGGAATTTGTTCTTCATGTTCATCTCTACTACGGCGCTTGCTTCCTCCATTATCCTTGCTGTGTCTTCGTTAGAGCCCGTGAACGTTCCTATCTCGCTACTCGGTATCTGCCCCGAGTCTGTAATGATGGTGCCCAACAGTTCAGAGATCTGTCCAAAGGACTGATCCGCTTCTGGCATCATGCCCGACAGTCCGCCCTGGAGTCCCTTTATCACTGACATTGCGGGGCTCAGCGTCACTACGACATCGCCAAGTTCGGTTATCGTGTTCAGTCTCAGCTGTATCTGTTCCAGCGCCAGCTTTGCCGAAGTAACCATCTTGTTCATTTTTCGTATCTGCGATAATTCTCCCGACAAAACTCTAGCATGCTGGCCGTCATGGCTCTGCATCGCGAGTACCACTCTCTTGAATATGACTTGGTCTTTCTCCTGCATTCTGCCTGATATGGAATCGAGTTTCGCTATCTGCATCTGCAACTTTTTCTGTGCTTCTTCTATTCTCGGTTTTAGCGGAGCCTGAGGCTTAATTCCGTCCAGTATCCTCTGACCCACACTGTCACCCTGCGGTTTTACCCACTGCTTGTCAAATGGCATCCTTGCTATGATGGCACCTAGCCACGATCCGGACAAAAGACTAAAAATCGCAGTGTGCCAGATCCTGTAGTCACCGTGGTAACAACCAGCTGCGGTTACAAGCTGCCTGCTTTTGTCTCACAGTGTTGGCCGTTCAAAGCATCTCAGACAAGTATTTTAAAGACTATATCCGGGGTACATTTCGATGATAAAGGAAAAGATCAAAGTCAATAATCGCAATTACAACGTCATGATAAATGAGCAGACCCAGATGTACGCGATGAGACTTAGGCGCCTTTATCAGGAGAGCTACAGCGACGTGGACAGTTTTGATGAAGTCAGCACCGAAATATCATCGACGGTAAGCAACTTGCTAAAACACGCCGTGTCGCCAGAGGTTCTGGAGGATGACATGGATGGCGTAATCCAGCAACTCTTGAAAATGTACGAAAAATCTGCCAAGAAATGAGTTCTTGGAAAAACATCTAAATAACAATCGTGAGCGTCCACCTCACATGGATGCTCACGCCACAAAAAAATGCATAAATCCTTCCTGTGGTCTGACTTATGAAATTAAAAATAATACTTACAGGTGTTCCTGCGGCTCGCTGCTCGACATAAAGTATCATGAAAAGCCACCACGTGAGCTTGTGCAAAAATTCTATGAACGCAGGAATCACGGCGGGAATATCTATAACGAAAGCGGAGTGTGGCGCTTTCGCGACCTCGTGAACTTTGCTGGAATTAATACAGAGGATTTTGCAGAATGCGCCCGCGTCCTCGTCTCACTTGACGGGTCCGAGGGAAGGCTGTCAAAGCCCTACAACATGAGCAAGGTCGCAGACTATGCTGACATGAGCCATGATTCCTTTCTACTACAACCCGAGGGATACAATCCCAGCGGTTCATTCAAGGACAACGGCATGTCAACAGCCGTAACCCACGCAAAGATTCTTGGTGTAAAAAAGATCGTATGTGCATCCACAGGCAACACTTCCGCTTCCGCCGCGATGTATGCTGCAAATGAAGATATGGAATGCGACGTCTACATTCCAAAGGGTGAAATTGCTCCGGGCAAACTTGGCCAGGCCTTTCAGTTTGGCGCACAGGTGATACAGGTTCAGGGCAATTTTGATGACGCCCTTGCAGCCTCGCTAAAGAACGCAGAGGAGACTGGCGGCTACACTGTCAACTCGGTCAATCCCTTTCGCCTGGAGGGCCAAAAGACCATTGTCTATAGGGTACTGGAGCACCTTAACTGGAACCCGCCAGACTGGATAGTCTATCCGGGAGGGGCGCTTGGAAACACCTCAAGCTGTGGCAAGTGTTTGATGGAGCTCTACGAATGGGGCTGGATCAAAAAGATACCCCGGATGGCAATAGTTAATGCTGAAGGCGCAAACACGTTCTATGCCCTCTACAACGGCCTTTTCGAGGGCAAGAAGCTGAGGTGGAATGACGGAAGGCCGGACCTCGAAATGGTGGATCGATATTATGCAGATATGGACGCCAAGGGCATGAAGCCTAGGACGCACGCGACTGCGATCCAGATAGGCAGGCCCGCGAATATTGCCAAGGCTTTGCGCGCCCTTGACTTTACAAATGGCGTAGTTGTGCAGGTGAGCGATAAGGAGATGAGCGACGGCATGTCAATTGTAGGGCTGAACGGGTTTGACTGCGAGATGGCTTCAGGCGCGGTTCCATCAGGAGTAAGAAAGCTCAGAAAAGAAGGTCTCATCAAGCGTGACGACGTTGTGGTTGGCATCCTTACCGGGAGACAAAAAGACCCGGGTCTAGCGGTCGAGTACCACAGCAATGCATCCAATCTTTTTGCGCGGCCACCGACAAGCCACTAACGCCATATCGTATCATACTTACACACGTGGTTATGGTCGTGTGCATGTCCGTGTGCTACTACAAACCACGTAGCGATATTGTGTCGGTGCCGGCATTGCAATACTAGCAGGTTTAATACGAAAAATACTGTTTTGCAGGGCTGCAATCGCTTAATGCTGGTTTTTCTGTCGGGTTCAGGCACGATGCGGGCTGAAATGATGGCTATTTGACTGACGAAATTGAGCAAAGATTACTTGGCCGACGTCATCTTTAGCGCCGTGAGCATTGCATTAGCCTTGTGCTCGGTTTCCTCCCACTCTCGCTCCGGGTCAGAGTCCATCACAATCCCAGCTCCGGATTCGATATAGGCGGCATTTTTGTTCACGAACAAGGAACGTATCGTGATTGCAAAATCACACGAGCCGTTAAAGGAAAAATATCCAAGGGCTCCGGCGTACGGACCGCGAAGCGTCGGCTCAAGCTCGTCTATAACCTCCATTGCGCGGACCTTTGGAGCGCCAGAAACAGTGCCGGCGGGAAAAACGGCCCTCAGCGCATCGTAGCAGTCATACTTTTCCTGCAGCCGGCCGGTTACATGCGAAACGATGTGCTGGACGTGGCTGAAACGCTTCACGGTCATTAGCTCCTTTACCCGGACCGTCCCAAATTCACAGACTCTTCCTATGTCGTTTCTTGCCAAGTCTACGAGCATTGTATGCTCTGCGAGTTCTTTTTCGTCCTTGAGCAGTTCTTGTCGGAGCTTCTCATTCTTTGCCTCATTTCGCACAACGGGTCTTGTTCCGGCGATAGGGAAGGTTTCGACACGGTCGCCTGTAACCCTCACCAGCATTTCCGGGCTTGAGCCCACGATGCACCTGTCCGACATCTTCATCAGGTACATGTATGGAGAAGGATTCACCTTGCGAAGGTTTTCGTACAGTTTAATGAGATTGCCCTTCACCCTGAATTTCATGCTTTTTGCGATCACCACCTGAAAAACGTGGCCGTTGTATACGTAGCGCTTTGCCTTCTTTACTATC
Organism: Nitrososphaera sp.; assembly: GCA_025449675.1. Lineage (GTDB taxonomy): Archaea > Thermoproteota > Nitrososphaeria > Nitrososphaerales > Nitrososphaeraceae > Nitrososphaera. The sequence continues at coordinate 10,642 of JANWIX010000067.1, forward strand.
TTTACGAATTGCCTCTTGGTCATGTTGCGGCGTGGCGGAGAGTACGAAAAGCGCGATGGCTTGCTCGAAGAAACGGCTAACTTTCGCTGCAGCTCATCCAGACGAGACTGACCAACAAAAAAGTAGTATGCCTGATTCTCCTTGTGGTTGTAAAGTATCCCGTCGGTATAGATCCCGAACTCTAGCAGCGGATAGTTGCCATCCTTCTTCTTGCCTGCTGGCAAACGCTCCCAAAAGCGCACAGCATCATAACCGATGTACCCTGCCGCGCCGCCGATGTACCTGGACCTGTTATCTTTTACTTTTGGCATGATTTCTCTGAGTTGCATCAGCGGGTCTGTCACGGCAGCCTGATGGACCACTTTTCGATTTTCTCGAACCGTAAATTTCTGGAAATCACAGGTGACGGTGATTTCCGGGCCAAAGCCGATGACAGACATTTCTGCGAGTTCCTCTGGTCCGACGAGCGATTCGAGAATGAACACGTTCTCATAAGAATCGTAAAGTCTTTTGAAAAGCTCGAATTGGTTTTCAGTTGTCGCCAGTCTTACCGTCCGTATCTGCTCAGAACCATCCAGATTTCCAAGAGCGCCAAAAGTAACCACCTTTCATTTTTCCCCGATTCCTACTGGCAACAGTCCTGCCCCGCGAATATCATTTAAACCTTTATCGGAAGAGTAACAGCGCCCTCTGATGCCGACTGAACCAGGGACGCATATTTCGCGAGCGCGCCTGTCTTGTAGTGAGGCTTGATAGGCTTCCATTTCTTGAGCCGCTTCTTCAGTTCCGACTTTGAAACTAACAGATCTATCCTGTTTTTCGCGGTGTCGATTGAGATCTGATCGCCTTCCTTCACAAGGGCGATTGGTCCACCCAGCATGGCTTCCGGAGCAACGTGTCCCACCATGAAACCCCTGGTGGCTCCAGAGAATCTGCCATCGGTAACCATGGCGACTTTTTCTCCAAGCCCCTGACCGACAAGCGCCGCTGTCACTGCGAGCATTTCTCGCATTCCTGGCCCTCCCCTTGGACCCTCATACCGAATTACGACAATGTCACCTTCAACAATGGCTTGTTTTGAAATCGCGTCGAACGCCTTTTCTTCAGCATCATACACTCTTGCCTTGCCAACCACTTTCTTTGTTTTCACTCCAGCGACTTTTACAACTGCGCCGTCAGGAGCCAGCGAACCCCTAAGTATCTTTAGGGTGCCTTCGTTGCTAATCGGGTTGTCAAGATGCCTGACCACTTTTTCATCCGGCTGAGAATCGAATGTGATAGATTCCAAGTTATGTCTCATCGTTTTTCCAGTCACAGTCATTGCTTCTCCGTTAAGCAGGCCCTTTTTGAACAGGCTCCTGAGAATGACAGGCACCCCTCCGGCCTTATCCAGGTCGAGCATCACGTACATGCCGCCTGGTCGCATGTCTGCGATGTGTGGAGTGCGCTTGCGAATTCTTTCAAAGTCAGCCAGCGAAAGTTTGACACCGACTTCTCGGGCTATTGCCAGCAAATGGAGAACGGCATTAGTTGAACCCCCTATCGCGTTTGCCATCATTATCGCGTTTTCAAAGGCTTCAAACGTCATGATATCTTTGGGACGAACGTTATTTTCGAGCAAGTTCATTATCGCCTTGCCGGTGTTGTAGCAGATGTCGTGTCTTCTATCGCTCTCTGCTGGTGCGGACGCGCTTCCGGGAAGAGACATCCCTATGGCTTCACTGATAGATGCCATCGTGTTGGCCGTATACATCCCGGCACACGATCCTGCCGCCGGGCAGGCAACATTTTCAAGGCTTACGAGCTCTTGCAGCGTCATCTTGCCCGCGTCGTATGAGCCAACCGCCTCGTAGACGTCCTGCACGGTAACCTGCTTGCCATTCCAGACGCCCGGCATGATAGTGCCTCCGTATACGAATACCGACGGGAGGTTCAGCCTCGCCATTCCCATTAGTGTGCCTGGCAGGCTCTTGTCGCATCCGGAAATTCCGACCACCCCATCGTACTGGTGGGCTCTGACCATGACTTCAATGGAATCTGCTATTATCTCCCTGCTCACGAGGGAGGCCTTCATGCCTTCATGGCCCATTGCTATTCCATCAGAAACGGCGATTGCGGTGAACTCCCTAGGCGTGCATCCAGAATCGCTCACTCCGCGCTTGGCGCTCTGGGCAAGCTGTCCAAGATGAATGTTGCAAGGTGTCGCCTCGTTGCAAGTTGAAGACACCCCGATCATGGGCTTGTCAAGGTCGTCGTTGGTAAGACCCATCGCCTTGTACATTGCCCTGTGAGGAGCCCTTGCCGGCCCTTCGACTACCTTTCTGCTAGGCAGCTGCATAGGGCTAATGAATCTACCAGAGCATATTTTAAAGTATGCAACTATTCAATAGTTGCCATTATCTTTACCGCGTCGATACCTTCAACTTTGAAAATAGTTTCGCACATGCCGCATTCTGCGTTTCCACTCGACAGGTCCTTTGATGGGATTTCTTCATTCAAGTAATCACACTTTGGACAACGGTAGGAAAATGTAATTTCAAAGCTTTCAAGCTCCATTGTCTCGCCCATAATACGTGATCAAGTCGGAACAGTGGCGTATTTAAAAATTCGCCATATGCTCACCCGCCAAAGAGCAAAAAATAAACATCCAGATAGGGAATCAATAGCCAGGAGCGAACAATAGATGTCAGTTAAATCATGCATTTTTTGCTCGATAGTGTCGGGTCAGCAGCCAGCAGCCCATGTATATCGCGATTCGAACTTTCTGGTAATCATGGATAAATATCCCATAAACATCGGTCATACGCTAATAGTGCCCAAACGGCATTACGACAACATTCTTGAGATGCCCCTAGGAGAGGTTGGAAAGCTCTACTCTCTGGTTCCCGCGGTGGCAAAAGCAGTCGTGTTCGCGGTCAAGGCTGATGGCTTTAATGTAGGGCAGAACAACGGGATTGCTGCGAATCAGATTGTTCCCCACGTCCACGTCCACGTCGTTCCCCGATTCATTGATGACAGCCCGGA
>JANWIX010000068.1 GCA_025449675.1 Nitrososphaera sp.
AGTTGGCAAAGGAGAAGGCTTGCCGCAAGTGCAAGACAATAACCTTGGGAAAGGTATGTCCGAACTGCAAGTCGACCGATCTGAGCCCTGACTGGTCTGGCATCATCCTGGTCTTTGACCCTGCCAGATCTTTGGTGGCCAAGACGCTGGACATCACGGCCCCAAACAAATACGCATTAAAGGTAACCTAGTTGACGCAGGACCTGCAAACGACTCTGCAAGTTCGACAGATGCTCGAGACTTTCTTGCAAGAGGATGTAGGCTCAGGCGACGTTACAAGTGAAAGCATTATCCCTGCAGGCACTCGCGCTGCCGCAGAAATCGTTTGCAAGTCGGCCACTCCCGCGGTCGTCTCCGGTCTGGAGGAAGCGGCTTTGGTCTTTGACCTGTGTGGATGCTCGGCTAAACTTTTGGTCGGTGACGGTTCGACCATCAGGAAGGGCAAGGTCGTCATGAAGATATCTGGCAGCGGCAGGGGCATCTTGAAGGCAGAGCGCACAGCCCTGAACCTGATCATGAGGATGAGTGGCATCTCGACAGAGACCAGGCACTTTGTCAGCATGGCAAAGGGAGTAAAGATACTTGCAACGCGCAAGACGGCGCCAGGTCTTCGATACTTTGACAAGAAGGCTGTTGTGTTAGGTGGAGGAGGCGCGCACAGGATGCGACTGGACGACATGATTCTGATAAAGGATAACCACATCGCCTTGGCAGGTCCGGCCGCAAAGTGCGTCAAAGCGGCAAGAAAAAACGGCTTGCGCATAGAGTGCGAAGTGAAAGACAGAAAGGAAGCGATCGAGGCGCCCTCTGCCGGAGCTGACATCGTGATGCTTGACAACTTTACTCCCGCGCAGGCAAAGAGCACGATTAGAAGTCTGGAAAAATTGGGGCTGCGCCAAAATGTAAAGATAGAGATATCCGGCGGGGTGAACCATAAAAATATCAGGAACTACGTCAGCGCAAGGCCCGACTTTATTTCGCTTGGCAGCCTCACCCACTCGCCAAAAGCGGTAGATTTCAGCCTAGAAATCACGCGAGATTAAGATATTGACAGCATGCGATCGATAGCGATCCTCGCCCTGTCAGCAGTATGCTTTGGCACCTTTATTTCGTAGACATTGCGCGCAAGCGAGTTGTGAACTTTTTCCAGATCTATCTTTTTCATGTACTTGCAGACGGCATCGTTCTTGATCGGTATGAACTCCTTCTCCGGGTTCTCCTTCTTCATTCTGTATAGGATGCCTGTTTCAGTGGCAACGACGAATTGCTTGGCATTAGATGATCTTGCGTGCTTCATCATGCCCTCTGTCGAAAGAATGTGCCCCGTCTTTGCAAGGTCGCCCTTTGCCATGTGGTACATGGTCGAAGATGTGCAGCTGCACTCCGGGTGCACGAGAAAGTCGGCGTTCTTGAACGTTGCAAGCATCTTGTTGATGTCCTCTGCCTTGATGCCAGCATGGACATGGCATTCGCCGGGCCATATGTACATGTTTTTTCTCTTTGTCATCTCTGCGACGTACGAACCCAAGAACAAGTCCGGCAGGAACAGTACCTCCCTGTCCTTTGGAATGCTATTTACTACTTTTATCGCGTTGGACGATGTACAGCAATAGTCAGACAGCGCCTTTACATCGGCAGTAGTATTGACATAGCTGACTACCACCGCGTCCGGGTGCTCCGCCTTCCACGCCTGCAATTCGCCAGCGTTGATCGTTGAAGCCAGTGAACAGCCCGCTTCCAGGTCTGGTATCAATACCTTTTTGTCAGGACAGATTATCGATGCGGTTTCCGCCATAAAGTGGACGCCGCAAAATACTATGGTGTCTGCTTCAGTCGTCGCTGCATTTTTTGAAAGCGCCAGAGAGTCTCCTATAAAGTCTGCCACGTCCTGCACTTCTGGCAGCTGGTAATTATGCGCCAAAATAACGGCATTTCTCTCCTTCTTTAGTGCAAGGACTTCTCTCTTGTAGTCAAGGTGCAGCATCGTCATGATGTTGATAAACAGTAAGTGATCTACATGCTATACATTTAAAGTAGTATAATCTAGGAGATCGCTGCCCTTTAAGCAAAGAATGCAGGCAATACTTGCCACAAATCGTGCAGATTCGAATCCGTGATTATGCATACAAATAAATAAACTGATGCACAAACTTTGAAAGAGAACTAATGCCAACACACGGATCGCTTACAAAGGCCGGCAAGGTGCGAGGGCAGACGCCAAAGATTCAGGGAAAACCGAGGCTGAGCCCGATAGCAAAGCTCCGCAACAAGGACAATTTCATAAAGCGCTTCGAAAAGAAGCGACTGCCAGGTCAAAAAAAGCCTGAACGCAGGGGCAGAAGGTAAGTAAAAATCTCGCCCAATACTTTTCAAACCTGATGTCAAGCAAGAGAGTCGGTCTTCTCGGCTGCGGCACAATAGGAAGCCAGCTGGCGCTGGCAGTCGACTCTGGCAAGGTGGCCAACGCTTCCTTGAACTCGCTTTTTGACCTCGTTGAGCCAAGCGCGCAATCTTTGAAATCTAAAACTATGAGCAATCCAATGGTTTATGCGGATTTTGGCCGGTTCATAGATTCTGAAATGGACCTGGTAGTCGAGGCTGCATCGCAAGACGCCGTCAGGACCTACGGCAGGGACATTCTGGAAGCGGGCAAAGACCTAATGATAATGAGCGCGGGCGCTCTGGCGGAGGAGACACTTCTTTCCAGCCTGCTCGAACTTGCCTCGAAAAAACGTTGCAGGATCTATGTCCCCACCGGCGCGATTGCCGGAATAGATGCAATCCGAAGCGTCAGGCACCTGATCGAATCGATAACGCTTACTACGACCAAGAACCCGAAGGCCCTGGCAGGAGCGCCATTTTTCAATACCAGTGAAATAAAGTGCGAAAGCATTGCGTCTAGGTCGGTGATTTATGAAGGTCCGGCAGCTGAAGCTGTCAGGGCGTTCCCTGCAAACGTCAACGTCGCAGCCGTGCTGAGTCTTGCTGGCATTGGTCCCGAAAAGACCCGCGTAAAGATAGTGGCCGATCCGAGTGTCACGACCAATCAGCATGAGATCCTTGCGACAGGGTCATTTGGTGACATGCGAATCTCTGTGAACAACGTTCCGAGCCCGGGTAATCCAAAGACCAGCTATCTAGCGATTCTCTCGGCTATTGAATGCCTCCGGTCGATCTGCAGCGACGGCTTGCGGATCGGCTCCTGAGCTCCGCAATGGCGGGTCATCATGGCCCCACGGGACTCAAGATTCTTGCATCCAACCCAAAGAAGCGTATACAAGTCTAAGCCTCTTTCTCCTTCCTGTCAAATATAATTCGCCAAAAGTCGGAAAGGAGACAGCACGTGTGCTACCTCATTGCAACATCTCCATCAATGCACGAATTGCGGCTGTCTATATGACGAAGAAACTAGACACGATGAGAGGTTCTATGACGGCGTATGCATGCAATGCTTTAGCTCCAGACAGCGAAAAGGCTCCTCCGAATGGGGAATGATCTCGATCTCGACTGGTCCATGAGGACGGTGGATCCATCTCATCGTGCCGGTCCAATGCGAGGCAGAATTTAGTTTATATATGGTTCGGGATTCATTTGCGGATACGTATGAGTTACGGAAGAAGAAACGACAACTTTGGTCCAAAACCAGTTGAAACTGGCAAGGAATACGACGTACAAATCACGGAAATCAGCCGCAAAGGCGACGGAATTGCAAGGATACAAGGATTTGTAATCTTTGTAAAGGACGGCAAGGTAGGTCAGAACGCAAAGATCCGAATCAGCCAGGTCGGTCCAAGATTTGCAACAGCCGAGGTCGTAGACGGTTCGGCATCCGCTCCAACAGAAACACCAGCTAGCTGAGTTACTGCGTTCTGACAAACGTTCGCAGTGATCTCTCTTTTTTATTCAATCATTCTACGCTAACTCTTTCGATTGTTCTTCTTTTTGTCAAGCCCGCTTGCTGCATGACAGCGACACCATATGTCAATGTGCGCATCGAGAACGCGATCAGCTTGTCGCGCCATATCTCCTTGCGTTCCTGCCACAAAAACTCTCGATATCGCTTGGCTGCAAGTGCTTCATAATTGGAAGTCAACTTGAATTAGTTGTCCCTTTATCTATATAACGATTCATGCATCCCAAAGGATTTTAGGTGATCGAACAGTATTTGGTTTCGGATGCGCAATAACATTATTGCCATAATCGCGATTTTGTTCGTCACAGTAGGAGCTCTGTGGGGCATAGGCAATCTTCTCAAACCCGCGCAACAGGAGCCGGTCAATGTTGAAGGCATTCTTTTGATAGCACAGAACGGAGCGTTCAATGGCACCAATCCTGACATCAAAGTTTCACCAAATGTTCCAAAGAAACTGGTAGTGCTCAACAAGGATACGGTTACCCACGACCTAATCATAGAGGACGAAACTCGCAATATTCTGAACATAAACACCGCGCCGCTGCGGCCAGAGCAGCACTTTAACGCGGCTGTCCTAGCATATCAAGCGGGAACATACACGTATTACTGCTCGTATCATCCAGAGATGCGTGGAAGCATAATCGCCCAATGAGATCGGTTTTAGTTTCACCAGTATTGTAAACGCTTACTCTGCATCAGACGGCGCCGGCTACCTTGACGACAGTAAGTACGTCCTCGTCGATCAGCCGATGGTCAAGACCTACCTTTTGCCCTGCAAATTTCGCGCTCTTTCCCCAGACCATGCCGTAGCGAAAATTCTTGGCCATGTTGCGATGAATCTTGTTGCAGACATCTTGGATGGTAGAACCGTTCTTCATTATCATGGGCTCCTCGTAGTCCGTCTCGCCTCCCTTCGGACGCATGTATATCCGTATGAAGTCGAGCCTCTGATACATTGCTTCCTTGAGCGCGTCGACGTTAATGTTCGCGTCGGCAGATATCGGGATAAAGTTGTTGCCAATTTTTGCCTGCACTTCTTGGATAAAGCCCTTATTCACCAGATCGATCTTGTTCAGCACCGCAAGCGACGGCACGTACACTCGATTGCCATTCAGAACGTCAATTAGCTGCTCGTCAGTGAGGTTGGGTTCTCGGATAATGATTCTACCATTGTGTATGCCGTAGAGCCTCGCTATTTCCTTGACAAGTCGTTCCGATACTTTGATCGGGACTTGAGCATTCACTGATACTCCCCCGGTCGATGTCTTTTCTATTACTACGTCGGGAGGCTTTTGGTCTACCTTGATGCCAGCTTCGGAAAGTTCTTTCTTTAGAATCTCCAGATGGTGAGGCTGAAATACGTCGAGAACTATTAGAACAAGGTCGGAATTTCTCGCCACTGAAAGGACCCGTTTTCCAAACCCCTTCCCGCCCGACGCGCCTTCTATTATGCCGGGAAGGTCCAGAACCTGGATACGAGCCCCCCTGTAGTCCATCATGCCTGGAACAGCAGTGAGCGTGGTGAAGTGATATGCGGCTATCTTTGATTTCGCATTAGTGAGTTTGTTCAGAAGAGTGGATTTGCCGACACTCGGTAGCCCGATGAAAACTATTGTTGCGTCGCCGGCTTTCTTTACGTCAAATCCAATGTTTTCTCCACCCGAATGCACCGTCCTGCCGTGGAGGTTGTCCTCTTGCTCCCGCTTGAGGCGCGCGATCTTGGCCTTTAGCAATCCGACATGAAACTCAGTGGCCTTGTTTATCTGGGTCTTGTGTATCTGGTCCTGAATCTCCTTTATCTTCTCGGGAATTCCCACGTGCGGTCTCTATTGGCTGCAAGGCGATAAAAATTTTTGTAGCTACGGCCTACAACACGTGCTTTGCATGACGTGCCCGATCCCTCGATTGCTTTTTGTCGGATCTCAAGGTTGCGTTTAAATTTGGTGGATTATCGAGTTTGAAAGGGCTCCGGTGGTGTAGTCCGGTTAAGCATTTCGCCCTCTCAAGGCGGAGATCCCGGGTTCAAATCCCGGCCGGAGCACTCTAACGTTCATGAA
>JANWIX010000069.1 GCA_025449675.1 Nitrososphaera sp.
CACTACAACCTGCCGCACTCGCTCAGCTCCATACACCCCCTGAACAAGACACCGCACGTTGCGATAGCTGTGTCTGCCGTAATAATGGCGATAATGGCCTATGCGCTACCGCTCAATGACATCGCGGTCGCGGCAGGAGTCATATTCCTTCTTTTGTTCACGCAGGTTAACGTCGCTGCGATCACTATACGAAGGATCTACGGCGACAAGCTGGACTACGGTTTCAAGACACCGCTCTTTCCAATAATCCCCATTGTAGGTATCATTCTAAAGATGGGGCTTGCCCTCTATCTCCTTGTCACGCAGCCGCTGAGCTGGGTCATCACCATCCTTTGGATCGTCGTTGGCTTTGCTCTGTACAGGATGTACACATTCAAACAAGAGATAAAGCATTACGCTCCAATCGTCACGTCCGAGGGGGATTTGAAGAGAAACGACTTTCGAATCCTGATCCCATACACGCCAGAGAATCCCGACAGGCTGATAAAATACGCGATAAGGATAGCTAAGGAGAATTCAGGAGAAGTGAACATCCTGCGCACAATCACAGTTCCCAACCAGACACCTCTTTCAGCCGGCGTCGCGTTTGCAGACTCGGCACGCCGGTCTTTTGAGCCGCTTGAAAAGATGCTGGATAAAGATGGCGTGCTGAACCACTATCTAGTCAGGGTGTCGCACGATGCCACAGAGGCCATACTAGCTACCATAGAAGAGCAAAAGATCAATCTCCTTGTTGCCGACTTTGAAACACTGAGAAGGGACAGAAAGCTGCTCACGATAATGACTTGCAGCGTGCTTGCAATCCACGCCGAGGACGATGCGCTGAAGCTGGAACCAGAGCACGAGAGAATTGTCATCGACTTGAAGCCGAGCGCTCTGCCGTCGGCTGACAAGAAGAACCTGGTGGTGGTCTACGACGGCGGCGAGCATTCCGACATGATTCTCAAAGCCACAAGCTGGCTTGAGCATTCCGGCCGGTTCAAGGTTAACTTGCTTTCCGTAAACAGCAGGGGCAGAAAGGAAAAGAGCACAAACAGTGTTTCTATGCACCAGGACTATCTGAGCCAGCTCGGCGTCGAGATGAAGGAAATACAATTGAACGCTGATAGCAGCGGCTGGTCCGCAGACGCCACCCTGTCGGCAGTGAGCTCATTTCATCCGGACCTCGTAATCTTGGGCGCCTCTGTCGGAGGATTTTCTGTGTTCAACAACCCTGATTTTCTTTCCCTTCTGGATCAGCTCAATTGCCCCGTGATCGTTGCGAGGAACTTTACCATACCTGGAGTGCACCAGGCCAGGACCGCGCTCTTAAGACTTTTGAAAAAATAGCTACAGAAAGTCTGTCAGCTTTTTGTTAACGGTAGTCTCTCTTTTGAAAAAGCGGTCCGCCCTGGCCATCGCCTTCTTCTGGGCATCGGACAGCTCATCCCTCTTGGATAGCAGCTGGAGCAGGTTTGCGGGCGCATTTCCACCGTAGTGATTGTTAAAGTAGGCATAAGTCACCGGAACTTGCGATTCAATCTGATTCAGTTTTCCGAGCCACGGGTGCAGCTCATTTTCCGAGTACCTGTAATTGTACCACACAGACTTGCCGTGTCCATGCCACCTTACAAACGAGTGAGTGGTCGCGGTGATAACCACCTTTGAGAGAAATGCGATGGGCGAGTCAGTAATCGTATTTGCGATGTTAAATTCTTCCAGCAGATCCCACGTTTCCCGCCTGTCCCACGATTCATGGCGAAATTCTACGGCGAAATGCAAGTGGCGAGGAAGAAGGCCAAAGAACGCTTCTAGCCTTTGCTTTTCCTTGAAAGTAAAGCTCGGCGCTAGCTGAATCAGAAGGCATCCCAGCTTGCCTGCCTTCTCCAGAGGTCCTACCAGGTCTATGAAGTCGAGTATCGCTTTTTCTACTCCAGCCAGCCGCCGATCATGAGTTATCAACTTTGGTATTTTCAGCGAGAATTTGAAATCCGGACTTGTTGCCTTTGCCCATCCTGTTATCATGGACTTTGACGGTGGCCTGTAGAATGACGAGTCGACTTCAACTGATCGGAATATTCTGGCGTAGAATGGTAGCTTGGATATCCTGTTGTTTGGATAGAACGCCCCCACCCACTCTTGATAGCTCCATCCCGACGTGCCGAAATGTGTCGTCAACCGCATGACTTTCAATTGTCATGTCGTATAAGATTGTCGCATCCTGTCAGACTTGACTACTGGCAAATTCGGAACAAATGTGAATTATCTTGGTAGAATTCCTGGAATGCAATAGCATGACATGATAATCTTTGTCATCACAAAGAAACGAATATGATTACTACAAACACCACTCTACTACTCTAACAGGCTCGCTAACAGCCATAGGCATTGCCTATGGTGCAACGACGCCTTTTATCAAGTGCTATAGCGCACAGGCACGAACCTTAACACATGTCAACCTACTATGAAGGCAGAAGGATCGAACACAAAGAAGGTTCAAGATCGAAGGCAATCTTCCTCGACAACATGCTGGGCCAGCCTTCGCCGGATCTGCTGTTGAGCCAGAAGGCGGAACAACTGTGCACCACACAGGGCATAAACTACAAGGGGCTCGAGCCTATCCAGAGGCTGTTCCTCACACATTACCGGTGCCCTATGTGCAAGCTCCTGCCGCTGTACTACCTCAACCTTGCACATCCAAAGAGGGTCAGGTGCGGCAAATGTGGCAATCTAATCGCATTCACGAACGCCGGCAAGTATGGCAAGATGAGAAAGCGAATCGCGTTCACCCTGTGGATCTCAAGGGAGGCCGCAGCAGCTGTTTCATGACAGCGTGGATGCGCTCGCCAAGCTATTGACAGACGGCGAGGGGGGCGAGGTGCTTGAGCGTTCAGGCGTCTCTTCCGTGTCTCCCAAGATAGGAGTGCTGAGCAACGGCGTAAGGCACTGCAGCGTCCAGGTAAAGTTCGAAAGCGGCGTAGAATATCGAATAGAGGCGTTTGGCAATGAAGCCGATGAACTTTATCAAAAGGCTAGAGAGCATTCTGCTTCAGGAACAGGTATGGGATAATCAGTACGCCAGGTCGAACTTGGCGTCTACTGCCTTGTCTGAGGTGTTGAACCGATTGTCAAAGATTATGTAATGTTTTCCTTCTGGCACCTTTGCATCGATTTCGTCTTTTGAAACTTTTCCGCTGAAATAGTATGCCTCAAATCCTCTTCCTTCCTGCAGGCTGATCAGCGACTTCTCAGGTGCTATCGTCACAACTATGTCGGATTCAAATGACGAACCCGATGAGGAAAACGTCCCGAGGATCTTGGCATTCCCATTGGCTTCTGCAGGAACCGTAAATTCTCGATATTGGTACGTCCCAGCTTCGACAGTCATCAGCTCGTCAACAACGGTCTCGACGTGACCCAAGGTCGGCGTAGTGATATTGCGTGCGCTCATGCCGAGAATGCTGCTGGCGCCTACGCTTGCAGCCAGAATTGCCACTCCTACAAGAGCAATCAGCTGTTTCCTTTTGCTCACGGACCTAGTTGTTGCCATGCTTTTAGTCGCAAGCTGTCTGCTCGATGATCTATAAAAGGGGCGGCATGAATTGGCAAGGACATACAAACGTGTGGTATTCACCTCAACATTCCCATCGATCTCTTCTCAGGGACGATGTTCGTGAATTCTATCTTGGTTTCTTGAGATACAGCTTTGCCATCTCGGGCAGAGCAAGGGCATAGTGGATGTGCAAGCAGTCCTTTGAGTCACAGACGCTGCAATAAAGGATTCTATCGCGCAGAAAGATCTCTGCCGTCTTGCCAATCTTGGAATCTCTGATAAACAGAATATTGTCTTCGTAGCCAATTTTCAGCAGGTATGGCGCGTATGCCTGAAGAAACTTTTCGCGCTCGATAGAATCCTTCAACACGAAGTTGATGTAGTCTTTGGTGCTCCAGCGTTTCTTTTCCGCTGAAGACTTCATCACTTCATATGTTTCCCTAAAGATCTCAACAGTAACAACCTCCTTGCCGCCACGTTTTACCATGACTCATCGAGCCCCATAATGTAATCGAACATGTCAGGACATGCTACAATAAATGATTTACCTTAAGGTTCGAGATGTGATGGAATCCTACACGACTGCAAAGTTAGTCCTCGCCAAAAAACGAGATATGTTGAATTAGTGGGCCGAAAGGGATTTGAACCCTCGACCTTTCGATTATCAGTCGAACGCTCCACCAAGCTGAGCTATCGGCCCGTTCAGATTTTCAGAATTGTGAGCGTTATTTAATCTTGTGGCAAGCCAGCGACAGCAAATCATCGATTGTAATTTGCAGGCAAGGTCTCAGATGGGCCGGATTGCAAGGGAGAAAAAACAAATATCAATATAGAGCCTCCGATAACTTTACTCCCGCTTGGTCAGGGTTTCAAAGAGGCTCGTGCGGTACAACACCGTAGAGCAGGAGGATGCCGAGCAGCGTAATGCAAAGCACGTGCGCTATTGCTGCGAAAAATGCGGCAAAGTATTTGCCGCATGGAAATACCTGCGGCAGCATAAAGTTGAGAACCACTCTTATTGATAATACGTTTAAATTGTCAGAATCCGGGCTAAGATTTCGTGGGCCGGTAGTTTAGTCCGGTAGAATACCTGCCTTGCATGCCGTAGGCAGAGGAGACGTAGGTGGTCGTGGGTTCGAATCCCACCCGGTCCACTAACAATGAATGACAAATGAAGAATCTTGCTGAAAGAATAAGAAAGGACCTGAGAAGGGCCAGTGATTCGAGCAAGGCCCCAGTACTCCAGCGTTTTTTCAAGACCGGACCCGGACAGTATGGCGAAGGCGATGTCTTTATTGGCGTTATGGTGCCAGAGTCGAGAAAGATCGCCAAAGCCTATGCCGATTTGGCAGATTTGCCGACTATCAAGGAACTTCTTGGCTCGCCGGTACACGAAGAAAGGCTTGTCGCCCTGCTGATGCTTGTGATAAGGAACAAGACCCAGGGAGCTGTGACAGCAAGATTCTATCTGCAGAACCTGGATCGGGTCAACAACTGGGACTTGGTCGATCTCAGCGCACCGAGCATACTTGGTCCATACCTGTCAGGCAGCGACAGGTCGCCGCTGTATGAGCTTGCCAAATCAAAGAACGTGTGGAAAAGACGCGTTGCAATTGTTACCACCCTTCACTTTATCAGACACGATGACTTGGACGACACGTTTAAGATTGCAAAAATACTCTTAGACGACGACCACGACCTGATCCAGAAAGCCGTCGGCTGGATGCTGCGCGAAGCTGGCAAGAGGGACGCTGTTGCTGAAGAAGAGTTCCTTCGGAGCCATTATCGAAAGATGCCCCGAACCATGCTCCGCTACGCGATCGAAAGGTTTCCCGAAAGAAAAAGAAAGTTCTTCATGAGATCAGACGATGAACGTTAGGTTCAAATATGGACATCGGCGGATGCAAATCTACCATGGAATACGTGTATGCCGCATTATTGCTACACAAGTTAAAGCAAGGTATCACCGAGGACGGTGTGAAGAACGTTGTAAAGGCTGCGGGCGTTACTCCAGATGACGTGAGGGTAAAAGCCCTGGTAGCTGCACTTTCCGAAGTCAATATCGAAGAAGCTCTAAAGGCAGCTCCGGTTGCCGTTGCCGCTGCGCCAGCAGCAGGTGGAGCAGCTCCAGCCGCTCAGGCAAAGGCAGAAGAAAAGAAGGACGAAAAGAAAGAGGAAGAGGCTCTTGAAGGGCTCTCTTCTCTGTTCGGTTAGGCCGTTTCTCCATTTTTTTGACTTGAGGGTCGCATGACTCCTACTGAAAAAGTTGTTCCGCCTCCCCAATAGAACATTCTAAATACAGCCAGCGCAATGGGGTGTAGGAATGCGGCAAGACATTTCTCACAAGGCAATGAGCGCATGCTCCCATGGGGGCATCTACTCTGCGGACCATCGCCTTGTGAGAATTGATTGTAGCTCGAGCGTGAATCCGCTTGGCCCTCCTGCAGGAGCCATTTCTGCAATACAAAAAAATGCCAGGGCTCTTGTTCCGCGCTACCCAGATCCCCAATGCTCAGATCTGAAAAAAAGCCTTGCGCGCTACGTGGATGTCGAGCCGGACTGTATCAGTGTTGGAAATGGAGCAGTGGAAATTGTCTATTGGTTTGCACAGGCTTTTGCCGGAAAGCAAGTCGTCATTCCTGCGCCGACATTCTGCGAATACGAGCTAGCATCACGGAAAGCTGGAGCCCGCGTCACATTCGTTCCGCTTCTCGACTTTGAGCTCGCGTCTGACCTAATAATCGAGAAAGCAGCAGGGGCAGATGCTCTGTTCCTCTGCAACCCGAACAACCCGACAGGGATTCTGTCTACTCCCCAAGTGAAAAGGATAATAGAAGAGGTCGGATCCAGAACAAAAATCCTCCTTGATGAATGCTTTGTCGAACTAGTTGACGATCCTGGCAGAAACAGCATGATCCGCCTAGCAGGAGAGCATGATAACCTGGTCATTCTGCGATCGCTGACGAAATCCTTTGGTCTTGCCGGCCTGAGAGTTGGCTACAGCATATGCAATCCCGCTTTATCAAAAAGGCTGGCTGCGAGCACTATTCCATGGAACGTAAATGGCCTCGCCCAGGCGGCGGGGGTCGCAGCGCTTGCCGATAAGAATTATCTCGAAAGGGCCAGATCGCTTATCAAGAAGGAGCGCAGGTTTCTGCATGATAGAATCAGAAGAACGAAAATGTTCAGGCCATGCAAATCAGACGCAAACTTTTTCATGATAAGGCTTTCGGACAGAAATTCGACAGAGTTTCGGGATCTGCTTCTCAAAAGGACCGGAATTCTGGTCAGGGACTGCAGCACCTTCACCGGAATGGGTTCTCAGCACATCAGGGTGGCTGTCAAGACCCACAGGGAGAACGTGCTCCTTGTGAAGGCACTGGAGAGTTTTGATCGGGATGACTAGGCGAGCAAAGCTGCTCATGATACAAGGCACATCTTCCGGAGCAGGCAAGAGCACCGTAGCAATGGGTTTCTGCCGACTGTTCTCGGACCAGGGATACAAAGTTGCACCCTTTAAGGCACAAAACATGTCTTCAAATTTCTACACCACTGTCGACGGCTTAAAGATGGCACTGGTACAGGCCGTTCAGGCGGCTGCCGCAAGAAGCCCGCCGGACACAGACATGAATCCAATATTGCTCAAACCCCTGGGAGATTACAGGAGCACAGTTTTCCTGAATGGCAGGTTCTATTCCGAAATGCACGCAAAGGAATACTACGAAAAATTCGTGCTTGAGCAAGGATTCTCGATAGCACTCAAGGCCCTGGACAACTTGCGGAGGAAAAACGATGTCATAGTTATTGAAGGCGCAGGGTCACCCGCGGAAATAAACATCGCAAAGTACGACATTGCAAACATGCTCCTTGCACAGAAGGTCAAGGCGCCTGTGATTATTGTCGCCGACATTGAAAGGGGCGGCTGCTTTGCCAGTATCATCGGGACAATTCAGCTATTGCGACCACTGCATAGAAAGCTGGTCAAGGGATTCCTGATAAACAAATTCAGGGGCGACATTACGATCCTCGATCCTGCCCTCAAAGAGATAAGAAAAATGACAAGAAAGCCTGTCCTTGGAGTCATTCCAAAAGTAGTCTTTGATCTTCCGGCGGAAGACTCGCTTGATGGAGGAATTGCCGCAAGAACAGATCTGCCGGAGGAATCCTGGAACCGGCAGATCGACCTCGTCGCAAAGGCAATAAGAGAGAGCGTCGACATGCAAGGGATGAAGGAGATGGTGGGGCTATGATTACCATCTTTGCCGCGCTTGCCGGAGGAATTGGGATCGACCTTCTACTCGGAGACCCGCCTAACAGGTATCATCCTGTCGCATGGCTTGGCAAAATCATTGGCTTTTTTGTCCCGCAACTAAAGGGAGGTGCGGGCGCTTCAGAAAAAGCAAGGGGAACGATTTTTGCGATTGGCATCGTAGTTGTGACGGGCCTTGCAGCCCATCTACTGGCCTATGCTGCCATGTACCTGGCCGGGGCCCTTGCCGTAGCCGTGGTTTCTGCGCTGATTCTAAAGGTGGCCATTGCCGTCAGGGGGATGGAGAAACATTCCAAAACAATAACGGATTGCCTAGAGTCCGGAGACCTGGCCGGAGCTCGACGAAATTTGGCAATGATAGTCAGGAGAAGGACAGACGACCTGGGTGAACAGCACATACTTTCCGCAACCATTGAGTGCATTGGCGAAAGTACGGTAGACGGCATTACCGGCCCTGTATTCTATTATTCTCTATTAGGTCCGGGGGGTGCGCTTGCTTACAGAACCGTGAACACTCTGGATTCGATGGTGGGATACAGTGACGAATACTACAAAAACATAGGGTGGATGTCCGCTCGCCTGGATATGGCGGCAAACTATATGCCTGCTCGGATCACGGCGTTCTTGATGGTCCTCTCTGCGCGAATGCTGGGGGCCGACTGGAAGAATTCGCTGCACGCCCTGCAACGCGACCACGCCAAGACCTCCAGCCCCAACGCAGGCTATCCGATGGCCACGATGGCAGGTGCGCTGAGGATCCGGCTTGAGAAGATAGGTCACTATGCGCTAGGCGACGAGCAGGAACTGGCGACACTTGAAAAATGCAGGACTGCGATTTCCATCATGAAGCTGACTACGCTGCTTTTCTGCCTTCTGGTCTCGGTCCCGGCCATCGCACTCTTGTATCTTGCCGGCTGGTGGAGGATTTTGCTTGGAATCCCTTAGGTCAATCCAATCGGTGCTTGCATTTCTTACCATTCTGCCGGCAGGCAGGGATCATGACATCAATCATGGTGCCAAAAGCATGTACCTTTTTCCTGTTGTAGGTGCCATTATTGGGGCAATCGTCGGCGCGCTGGCATTTGGCATTCTACCGTTTCTGGATCCTCTGCTCGTAGGACTAGTCGTCGCAGGCGCCTTCGTCATTATCACGGGCGTCCACCATACTGATGCGCTGGCTGATTTTGCAGACGGCCTCATGGCAAAGGGAGACAGGGAAGCCAAGCGAAAGGCGATGTCCGATCCCGCGGTCGGATCTGCCGGGGTCGCGGCACTTGTCCTTTATTTCGCGGGCATCATAATCGCGTTTCACTCTGGCGGCTTTACTCCGGGCCTAGGGATATTAGCTAGCATCATCACAGCCGAAGTAATAGCCAAATACATTATGGTTTTCCTTGCCAATAGAGGCCGATCCGCGTGGGAGGGATCGAGCTCACCATTCACGGCCGCGATGAAGGACAAGCGAAAAATTCTTGCAGCTACTGGAATCATGCTTGCCATTGTCTGGATAGCCAGCAGCTACGCCGGCCTTGTGGCGCTTGCAGCTTCACTCGCGATTGCCGGCGTAATGTATTACGCGTCAGGAAAGAGCTTTGGTGGAATTTCAGGCGACGTGCTTGGGGCATCAAACGAGGTAGCACGACTCGTCTCGCTGATCGTTCTATCTTCGGTGATAATATGATAGCAGTAGTCATGTGCGGCGGAAGAGGAACACGGATGGGAGGAAACGTCGAAAAGCCTCTTCTCAAGGTTGGCGGCATTGCAGCGGTACAACGCGTGATTTCTGCTCTGCAGGCTTGCCACGATTTCGAGCGCCTGATAGCCGCCGTCTCTCCGCTCACGCCGGCAACAAAGGAATTCCTTAAGGCAAGAAAGGTGGAAATCCTAGAAACTGCCGGCGGCGGATATTCGCAGGACCTCTCCGTCATCCTGAAGGAGCTCAGGCCCGCCAGGGTGCTTGTGACGCCTGCAGACCTGCCGCTATTGAGTTCTGAGGTCGTTTCAGAGATATCTGCTGTCATTCAGAAGGCGCCCGTGATATCCATGGTCCTTGAGAAAGAATTTGTAGAGAGAGCAGGCCTCAAGCCCAGCGTCGTCTTTAGATCCGGCGGATCGGAATATTGCCATTCCGGAATAAGCATATTCGATACTTTGGTCATGGGCAAAGGAATTTCAAAAGAAGAATATTTTCTCTTGAACAGGATGGAAATTGCGGTCAATGTAAACAGGAAACAAGATCTGCTGCTGGCAGAAAAACTACTGATCCAGCGCGCCTAGGATCTTGCCGAGAATAGCTGCATTGCTGCCTGAACGCTTGGCCAAAATCTCGCCACAGGACTTGCAGTTAATGTCCGTAGTAGTGTGAGAAAAGATCACTGCTTTCTCGCCGCACTTTGTGCACTGCACCGACAAATAGGCGCTTCTTGGCTTTGGTATCATTACGTTTCCTCTCTTCATTCTTATCAAATCTCCAGCTTGCGGATCCTCATGCCCTGCTTCATCGTCTTGTACTGGCACGTTTTACATGTATAGCGTAAGGTCATCTTTTTCGTAGTCTTGGCAGTCCTCTTTAGCTCGGGAAATTTCTGGCCGCCGTAGCCCTTCTTGTCCTCGGCGTGCCTGCGAGCGCCTTCTGCCATAACCCTGTCCTTGCCTTTCTTGTACAGGCCCACGCTCTGTATAGTGTGAGTCTTGCACCGGGGGCAGAATTTGCGCATCTCCTTCTGCATCTTCATGTATCTACAGAACTCCTGTCCGAGGGTAATTTAATGTATGTCCGCTTGACCGAGAGGCACCGGATAGCCGTCCATCAGAAAATCTAATATACCAGCAAGAGCACCCTTCTGGCAGTATGCCGTTCGAATTCCTGTTGAAGCAATCTATAGACCCGGCTGCATTTCCAGTGTGGATTCCCTTGGCTTTCGGTCTGATCATCGGTCTGGCCTACGCGATTGCCTCGGGATTTAGGCGCAGCCGCTAAGGCGCCAACCTTTTCTTTTTATGACACAGCTTTATAGCCAGCGCTCTACATGATTATTTCCATGGATTTCTTGCATCGGCAAAAGAACGAATGCGAGGACTGCCACGCAAAACTCCCGTCCTATGACGAGCTTGTTCAGCACGCCAGAGAGGCTCACAAACACCGAACAGTAAAGTGCACATACTGCGGCAAGCAGTTTCTGCATGAAAAGGACAGGCTGCATCATGCAAGAGAGGAGAATGAAAAGAAAGTCGATGCCCGCAGGCACAAATTTTAATTTCCGAAGCTCTCCCTAGCACGTCATGGATTTTGTGGCAAAGCCCGGCATGAGCAAGGAGCGAAAGATTACAGTCAGTTCGAACCAGACTACAAGCTTTTTATGGGAAGGAGAAAACGTCCTGTCCACCCCTTCAATGATCGCCGAGATGGAGGAGACTTGCAGGATCCTCCTCAAGGAACAGGTGATTCCAGACCCAGAGTGGGATTCGGTCGGAACCATTGTCGACATCAAGCATCTGGCTGCAACGCCGGTTGGGGCGGTGGTCTCTTTGAGTGCCAGAGTCGCCTCGTCTGACGGGAGGCGCGTCATATTTGAGGTGGAAGCGCGTGATAAGCTTGAGAAAATAGGGAGTGGGAGGCACGAGAGGTTCATAATCAACGTTCCGCGCTTCCGGGCAAAGTTTGACGAGAAGCTTCAGCGACTCTCAGCGTGACCATGGCGTAAAAATATATAAAAGACTGAAGCAGATTCTTGTGATTATTCTACAAGGTGATATGTGAAAATGGCCTCAATTCAAACGACAGCTGGCGGAATGCCAGTGCTGATTCTTAGGGAAGGAACCAAGGAAAGCAAGGGACGAGAAGCACAAAAGAACAACATTACGGCTGCAAAGCTGATAGCCGAAATCGTAAAGACAAGCCTGGGACCGCGTGGAATGGACAAGATGCTCGTGGACACCCTTGGCGACGTGACGATAACAAACGACGGCGCAACGATTCTAAAGGAAATCGATGTTCAGCACCCGGCCGCAAAGATGATGGTCGAGGTGGCAAAGTCGGTCGACAATGAAGTTGGCGACGGTACAACGTCATCGGTGGTATTTGCCGGCGCTCTGCTGGCAGGGGCTGAAGAACTCATAGGCAAGGACGTACACCCGTCAGTGATAGTCGACGGCTACAATGCAGCCGCGGATCAGGCCCTGAAACTGCTGGAGAAAATTGCAATAAACGTCGATTTGGCTGACAGGGAAATGCTGTTAAAGATAACCAGGACAAGCATGGACTCAAAGCTGGTCTCTGACGACAGTCCGATTCTCGCCTCGATAGTTGTTGATGCGACAAAGCAGGTAGCGGAAAAGTCGGAGGGCGGATTCAAGGTGGACCTGGACGATGTCAAGGTGGAAAAGAAAGCCGGCGGCTCGATGCGCGACACCAAGCTAATCAAGGGCATCGTGCTTGACAAGGAGGTCGTCCACGCAGGAATGCCCAAGAGAGTCGAAGGGGCAAAGATAGCCCTGATAAACTCGGCACTTGAAATAGAGAAAACAGAGATGAGTGCAGAGATCCGCATCTCTGATCCGTCGCAGATGCAGATGTTTCTTGAAGAAGAAAACAGAATGCTCAAGTCTATGGTCGACAAGATAAATTCCGCCGGCGCCAACGTCGTGCTGTGCCAGAAGGGAATTGACGATATAGCTCAGCATTATCTTGCAAAGGCCAACGTGCTGGCTGTAAGGCGCGTCAAAGAAAGCGACATGACCAAGATGGCCCGCGCTACAGGAGCCAGGATCGTCAACAACCTTGACGACCTGACTGCCAAAGACCTCGGATCGGCAAACCTGGTTGAAGAGCGCAAGGTAGAGACAGACAAGTGGGTCTTTGTTGAGGGCTGCAAGAACCCAAAGGCAGTCAGCATACTGGTCCGCGGGGGCTCTCAGAGGGTCGTTGATGAAGCGGACAGGTCCCTGCACGACGCATTGATGGTAATGAAAGATGTGCTAGAGAACCCGTCCATTGTGGCAGGTGGAGGAGCTACGGAGGCATACATTTCCAACGAGCTGAGACAATGGGCAAGCACCCAGGAGGGCCGTGCTCAGCTCGCGGTGCTAAAATTCGCTATTGCTCTCGATGCAATTCCACTAAACCTTGCAGAGAATGCGGGAATGGACCCGATAGACACCATGACAGAACTTCGTTCAAAGCAGACCAAGGGAGCCAAGTGGACCGGAGTCGACTGCAGAAACACAGTGGTTACGGACATGTTCAAGCAAAATGTGCTAGAGCCAGTCGTAGTCAAGCGACAGATCATCAAATCTGCCACAGAGGTCGTAAGCATGCTCCTTAGGATCGACGACGTGATAGCCGCTAGCAAGTCCAAGATGCCGGCAGGACCTCCGGGAGGCGGAGGCATGGGCGGCATGGGTGGAATGGGCGGCATGGACATGGAATA
>JANWIX010000070.1 GCA_025449675.1 Nitrososphaera sp.
AGAAAAAAATCTCGGGCAAAAGACGGGCAAGGGCTTTTACGAGTACAAGGGCGACAAGTACGAGCGCATAAACCTGACCGAGGAGCAGGCCGCAAGGTACAGCCCGATCAAGCTGCTCGCAGTAGCTGCCAACAACGCAGCTTGGCTGATTTCGAAAGACGTTTGCAGCAAACAAGATCTGGAAAAGGCGCTGAAGCTGGGCATGGGACTAAAGAGGGAGCTCTTTGCGACGGCCGAGGAATTCGGGGTGGAAAACATTGTTAAGACGCTGTGCGAAATGTCGTCAAAGTATGGTGCGTTCTATTCACCTGATGAATATCTGGTCAACTATCAAGCCTAGGGTCTTCTAAAAGGAATAGGAGAAAGTCTTAAATGCTTTCGGTGTGCATAGTATGATGCCGACTGGCAGAAAGAAGAACGATCTGTCGCGCACCTATGCACCGGGTAAAGGCTCGATGCAAAGAACGTGGCAGTTGGCGTCTCAGGAGGACAGGTAAGGGCCGTGTTCGAAGGAACGCGGAAGTCCAAGGTCTGAGGCGTCAAGGGCTGACCGCATGATTGCAAAGGAACCTGTTCTTGCAATCGTCAACGGAAAGCAACAGGTCTTTGGATGCCAGTTCGGCTTAACACTTTATCTTGAATGATTTTGACTGCAGAATGCACGTTATCTGCGGTCAGGATTCTGACGCGATTGCGCTCGTCCAGAAATTTGTTTCCGTACGCGTCGGCCACTCCGCCGCTGCCTGCGATACCCACTATGACTTTTCTTTTCATGTAGCCTACACCCATTTCTATAAGCGTTCCAACTCCGCCGCCGATGGCAATTATCCCATCGGCTGATGATGCCACGACAAAGTCCCTTGCGTATCCGATGCCAGTGCAGATCACCACGTCGCAGAATTCATTTGCGTACGAGAATTCTTCCTGCGGGATTATACCCACGGTCGTTCCGCCGTTTTCTTTGGCTCCCCTGCAGGCAGCTTCCATTACGCCGCCCAGCCCGCCGCACACCAGGACTGCGCCTGCGCGCGCGATCTCTTTGCCTGCATCATACGCGATCTTTTTTGCCACTTCCGAGCATTCTGTATTGTATCCGACGACTGCGATCTGTAACTTGCGCATGAATGACAACTCGGCCTTGTCAGATTATAATTTTTGCAGCTAGTCATCGCACTGTCAAGACTTAAAAACACAGGCGGGCAAAGAGTATCGTGAAGTTCCGTGACCGGGCTGACGCCGGCCGCATCTTGGCAGAGAGGCTTGCGCAGGAAGCAAGCAACAAACCGACTGTGGTACTGGGAATCCCCCGGGGCGGCGTGATACTTGCAGACATTGTAGCAAGGCGACTCGGAACGGACTTTGACATCGTAATTCCAAGAAAGCTCGGGGCGCCGACAAATGAGGAGCTGGCCATAGGGGCCGTCATGGAAGACGGCACATCCTACATTAATCGGTACCTGACAGACGCGCTGCGGGTGCCACAGGACTACATTGAAAAAGAAAAAGCAAGGCAGATAGAGGAGATTGTTCGCAGGACGGAAATGTATCGTAAACGCAACATGGCTTACGGGATAGCAGGCAAGCAGGCAATCCTGGTTGACGATGGAATCGCGACCGGAGCGACAGTGATTGCGTCGGCGAGGTGGGTGAAAAAGCACAGCCCGGCCAGTCTGACCGTGGCAGTTCCAGTTGCACCTATCCAGTCAGTCGAAGTTCTGCAGCACGAATCGGACCATGTCCTTTCCATCGAAACTCCGCGTGACTTTGCTTCCGTCGGGCAATTCTACGAAGAGTTCTCGCCGGTCTCAGACGACGAGATCAAGGCCATAATGCGCGCAAGAAACCTGTTGTAGAACTATTATATTGCACGTTCTTCGCACAATACAAGAAATGGATCATCGGGTCAAGGATCTTGCTCTCGCCGGGCAAGGCAAGGGGCGGATCGACTGGGCAGAGGCACACATGCCCGTTCTAGTCGCCCTGCGGCAGAAATACGAAAAGACAAAGCCATTGAAAGGCGTCAGGGTGGCTGGCTGCCTGCACGTTACAAAGGAAACAGGAGTGCTGGTAAGGACTCTGAAAGCGGCTGGTGCTGAAATATCTTGGTGCGGCTGCAACCCATTAAGTACGCAGGACGATGTAGCTGCCTCTCTGGCCAAGGACGAAGGCATTTCGATATTTGCAAGCAGGGGCGTCACGTCACAGGAATACTATGACGATATTCACTCTGCCATGAAACTGGATCCCCATGTCACGATAGACGACGGTGCCGACCTGACCGTGGAAATGCACAAGGGCAGGCCGAAGTCGATCCGCGGCGGAACCGAGGAGACCACTACTGGCGTCATCAGGCTGCGGGCGATGCAAAAGGCGGGCAAACTCATCTATCCTATTATCGCAGTAAATGACGCAGAAACAAAGCACGACTTTGACAATGTTTACGGGACCGGCCAGTCCGCGCTTGATGGAGTCATTCGCGCCACGAACATACTCATTTCCGGCAAGAGCGTTGTCGTGGCCGGCTACGGCCATGTCGGAAAGGGGATTGCGAGGCGGGCGGCAGGCCTCGGTGCCAACGTAATAGTTACAGAAGTGGACCCTATTGCAGCGCTAAAGGCCAGGCTGGATGGATATTCTGTTTCAACAATGAATCGGGCCGCCGAGGTAGGCGACTTGTTCATTACTACTACGGGCTGCAAAGATGTGGTCGTGGAAAAAGACATTGCGAAAATGAAGGACGGAGCCATCCTGGCAAACGCGGGGCACTTTAACGTAGAGATCTCGATACCGGCGATAGAAAAGCAAACAGCGGAACGGAAACAAGTTAACGAGCATACGATGCAATACAATTTGAAAAACGGTAGGAAGGTCTACCTTCTTGCAGAGGGCAGGCTCGTAAACCTCGCTGCTGCTGAAGGTCATCCGTCAGAAGTGATGGACATGAGCTTTGCCAACCAGTTCCTTTCCGTGCTAAAGCTGGCACAGAACGGAGAGACCATGAAGCCGCTGGTCTACAACATTGACAAGAGTCAGGACCAAGAGATCGCGGATGCAAAGCTCCGTTCCATGGGAGTGGAGATCGACGTGCTGACTCCGGCGCAAAAATCATACCTTGAAGGGTTCAGCGAAGGCACGTAAGGATACTATTAATTATAGCCGTCGCGAAGCAGAGAAAGACTGACGGATGGGTAGTCTAGCCTGGTTAGGATACCTGTCTCACACACAGGTGGTCGAGAGTTCGAATCTCTCCCCATCCACTCGATTTCGCATGCGATTGCTAGACCGTCGATCTTGAGCGCTAGACCGCACGAGCTATTCTGCTTCTGAATCGTCTGAACAAAGCCACGCCAAGAAGAGCAGATGACGAGACGCCTACAATTACGCCCAACATAGTCATCTCGTTGGTAGTCTCGCAACCAACCATAACATAATCACTATGAAAGGCACACTCCGTCAAGAGCAGCTCTTCAAACATGCCCACTAAGACAATAGGCGTAGTGCGATTTAATCACTTTGGTGTACGATCAACAGAACATGAAAATTGTGCGCAATTCGAGATCATCAGGGCAACTTTCGACTCGATCATTTTCAGCCCAGAGGTCTTGATCGGCAAATCTCTAGTTCAAGATGCACTAGATTTCGAATGTGTTGCAACCGGCCAATACGACTCGGAAATATCAGTGATACCGGTTGCTATTCCAAGAACGCACTACTTACTTTTTGGCGCCCAGCGTCCTGTTCTTTAGTCGCATCTGACTTCCGTGACATTTTCTGCATCTGGATGCAGTGATCGGATTCTTGCCGCCGCATTTGAAGCATATCTTGAAGAAGAGTCTGCGCTGCTGTGCAATCTGTTTCTTGGTAGCATCTGTGATTGGCATGCTTGCTAAGTTGGGTTCCAGCGAGGCTCTAATGTACCTTTCTATTCTTATTCTGCAAACACGTACAGCACAACCAGATCTTCGCTATTGCCGTAGAATCTGTGCTGCATCCCTGCTGGCACGAATACTATCGAACCTTCGTTTACGGACTTTATTGTCTTGTCCAGTTCCATCATTGCACTTCCTTGAATGACATAGTAGAGCTCGTCTGCGGAATGCGGTTCCTGCGTGTCCTTCTCTCCTGGACGCAGGACGATTATTCCAGCCTCAAGGTCCCTGATTTTCAGAAAGTCAAGAAAGTAACCTCCTTCCTTCTTTAGCCTGGCGACTAGACCTGGCAATTCAAAGACCTTCGCTTCTGTCATCGATGCCTGCCCCTTTCCAACATCGAACTTGTCAGCGCCATAAGGTCAGCGTGAGTCTCCTCGTCGTGTTTTCTCATGTAGTAGTACAGTTCCTCGGTCGCAGCATGAAAGTCTATTCCAAGGTTCTGTGCGAGCTGCAGCGCTATGTGCGACAAGATTAACTTGCGCAAAGTCAAGTCAATTCCATAGTTCGCAGTATCGGAAAGCAGTTCGTCGAGCGCATTTTTGAACTGTGATAAAATGTATTTGTCCTTTGCCTCCCTCGTTTTGATTGCAAATGCGACTCCCATCATGCGCTGCTTCATGTGGACATTTTCCACCATATCGATGAATGTTTCGTTGAGTTCCGGTCTTGCAAGTAGAACTTCTGTCAATAGATCGGCTGCATCTGTTTCGCTCAGGTTCATCCTATCCACAAGAGTAAAAAGGACATGGCAGGCCGCGCAGCCGTTCTTCTTGACGCGCGACGAATCGATCCCTACTTCGCCTACTTCATTCACAATAATCTGTCGAGCTTGCTCTTCCTTCTCAGGGTCCAAAGAAATCATGGAAAAATTGTCGTTCGTGTGCTAAAAACATTGGCAAAAAAAAGAGGGGCGAGAGCCTACTGGAGTTGTTCCAGCGCGGCTGCTCTTACTCTGTGCGACACTGCAACATAGTGGAGTTCGTATTCTTTGTCTTCGCCTTCCATCGTTCCCTCTATCGACCAGAGGTTTCCGATGCGCGTGTGCAAGGCAAAGTACCCGTTCAGGCTGACGTCAAAGACCTGCCCGTCCTCGCTTTGAACCTGTCCGCGTGCTTCAAAGGTGAGGGGGTCCTCTGACACAACGATGCTCCATGTCTCTGGGATCATGGTGTAGAACACGCGCTCTCCTTCGACAGAGATCGCGATCATTCCTCGCTTTACGGCGAATTCATTGTCGGTTCCATTGACCTTCTGTGTCAGAACCCTGAATCCTGACCTAAAGTCCTCGCCGGTTTCTACATCGGTTGCAACTCCTGCTCCTTTTGCAACGTGCAGTCCCAGTCTGTGAAGCCTGTCGTCGCCTACTCTATCGATCCTCTTGTCCAGCCTTTCTTTCCTGTCGCTTTCTTGGGCCACCGCAGACATTGGCGAGATTGTGACTGCAACCAGCAGGCCAGCAGCCAGAACCAGGCCGACCATCGCAAGGGCGCCCGTTCGTTTTGATATCGTCTTGTTGTTTGACATCGACGGTGTATGCGCGAGAACTTAAAAGGTGCTTGCGGGTCTTTGTCAATTAACAGCGTTAGTTAACAAGGTTAGTCAATCTTCCTGCTCGCTTCCTTCCCGCGCCTTGCTCTCGGAGCGACCCTTTTCTTCGGCCAACTCCCTGTCTATTTTGTCCTTGAGCGACATGAACCGGCCGAATCTCTTGTTCCACGCGGAAAAAAAACGTCGCTCCTTTATCCCTATTGCGAGCCAGACCGATGCCAGCACAACGGAGATGGTCAGAAAGATGAGCAGTATCGCACCTACCTGTGGCACCCTATCCAGGAGAAGAAGGAGAAATCGCGGGTAGCCTATGAACACGCCAGCAACTATGAGCGCAAGAGGCGCCAGAATGAAAGAAGACACTATAAGGAATGTGAATGTACTTTTCGTAGTGTTGAGATGGAATATGAGGTCGTCTAGCACCTCTGATATATTCTCCCGTCGCTCGTGGCTACCTTCACCCATGCCGGTGCTCATTCCTTCCATGGATTCGGATAAAACACTTCGTTAACTTTGTTACCGGGTTCATTTCCTGGCTGCATCTCTCCGGGGAAACATCTCTTCATAGGGGTCCAGGATCTGCCTGCAGAACTGTCTGCCCTTCTCTGTCACGCTGTATTTTATTATCCTCTTGTTGCCCCAGGGCTCCTCCGTTCGCTTGATAATCTCCTTTGACTCCATGTCGTCGAGGATATCCTTGTGTTTGACCAGGTTGAGGCCGCAATAGCTGAGAAGTGATGTCTGGTTAAGCTCGCCATACTCGGTCAACTTGAGGATGATGTCTTTACGGATGTACACGCGGTCCCGATACTCATGAGACGACAAGAACTGGAAATCCTCTTTGACTACCCCGCTTCCACATCACGGACAGCCAATAAGCGAGCAAGCTGGCACCTATTATAGTCTAGGTCGCTCGCTTAAAGCGGTTATGCAGTGGCACGGCAATACAAATAGATGAGAAGCAGGGAGGTCCGGTTGCCTATTCCGACGAGATGGGATGGCGAGATTTGTTGTCGGCTGACAGGCTCGGGCCGGACTCCGAACTACCTGCAGGTTCACGCCGGACTGAAATTATAGGTTTGTAAGGGTTGACTGCAAACATAATCGGCGATTGCTCGCTCTCACGAATTTCGCCCTGCCAGAAACCGGCTCCATCACTGAAACCGTTGGCAGGGCGGTGACGGTAAAGGGGTTTGCGGATCAAGACGCTCGGTCTTTTTTCCGCGGGGTTGGTCTGGTCTTACGACCTGAGTTCTTTTAGGAATCCTGATGATAAAAGGCTGGTTGATCATTGATCTATCATCAGGTTCTAGCTCTGGGAGTAAGTGGTTATACAAAGAATCCAGTGTAGCGGGCCTTGCCAATTATCATGCCGCTTGCATCGTCCCTCAGGACTGCGGTGGAATCCTTTGGCACTAGTCCTTCCGGCCTGACAAGATGGTTCGTGCCGTAAATGTTCGCCAAGACGTATTCGTATCGCCAGAGAAGGTACCTGTCCTTATCAGTAATCAGGCTCCTTACGGGCACGGATGGCTCAGAGCGACCGTCGGCAAGAAGTGTGTTGTCATGCCAAACTGGATATTTTGCCCATTCTGCATCCAGAGAGATTGGCCTGTTTCTTGCAAACAGCAGTGCCGGCTTGTAGGCAACAATAATGCTAAATCCGACCATCAAAACGCCCAGGAAAAAGTGTGTCATCGCAGCAATTTCCGCAGCTTCAGGAGAATAAGGAGCATACATGTACCTTTTTCCTCCGAAATTCACTTCGTTGGGCAGAGTGGCTTCAAGGGATGGAAGCATTATAGAGTTGACTATGAGCACCGATCCCAGAATGCAAATTATCGCGGGCACCACTCCCCTCCAGACTACCGAGACCACGATGAAGGAAGCGAGGACAAAGCTGGCAATGTGCAGTCCCGTCAAAAGCTCTGCGGAAAGAGTCTGAAATGTAGAAGTGAGAAGATAGGAAAAGAAGAGCAGGGTTACGCAAATGATATCGATCGCTAACAGCCTTGTCTGGTTGCGGACAAACCACAATTGCATTTTGTCCCTGGTCTTTTGTTCCGGTTCAAAGCCGGCAGACATGCCATGAACTATTGCGTATGCCGTCGCATTAAGCATTTCCCCGACCAAGCGCAACATTTTTTGATGGAGCGCACAGAGATATCCTGGTGGCTCCATTCGGGCTTTTCAAGAAGAAGGAGAGAAAGGAAGATCAGGCAGCTGACTTTCCTGACGTTTCATTTCCGGAAGCCGGAAAGATAACGATCCAGGAATCCCAAGAGTTGTTGCAGCGAATCGAGCAGGCAAATCTTCAGTCTGTTGGGTCTCGGCTGGCGCCCATCAAGGAATCAGTATCTCAATCCCTGAAATCAGTAGGACAGATAGCAAAAGACATGGAGCATGAAAAGATCAAACTTGAAGACCTAGAGCAGAGGTACAAGTCTATAGTCGAGAATTCAAGAAAGGCGATCGTAACTGCCCTAAAACGCGAATCGGCAGTAGAGCTGGAGCTGCCTCAATCCATCAACGACGCCAAGAAATTCAGAGAAAAGTTTGAAGCCATGATGAACCGCCTTGGCGAAGTCAGCGGGTCACACAGAAAGGTGTTAAACACGTTCATGAAGAGAAATGCGAACCTAATGAAGGACGAGTTCGAAGTGCTCCAGAAGTTGCTGAGCCAGACAAAGTCCATAATGTCAGAATTCGATGAAAAGCGCGCGCCTGTGGTCAGGTGTGGCAGCGTCCTCAATACTGCCACCCAAAAGGTGTCGTCCATCCGGTCGGCCGATGTGAGCATTGAAACTACGGAAGATCAGATTGTGCAGGCCGAAAAGGAGACCCAGAACATGAAGGCAGAGATCGAAGCAGCAAAGAGTTCGCCGGAATTCAGCAAGGCCGCAGCTGTATCCCAGAAAATTGAGGAGTCAAGACGACATGAGAAGGAGCTGCGTGCGCAGACCGTCGAATTATTTTCCCACATTACCCGGGCTCTTACAAAGTATTCCTATGGTGTTTCAAAGGAAACCGAAGCAAGATTGGGTGTCATGTCATCTGAGCCCTGGAAATTGCTCTATGAAGATGATCTCTTGCCGTACTCGTCGCTCCTAAGCGAGGTGAGAAAATCCATTGTCTCTGGCAGTATCCAGCTGAAGGATTCTGACAGGATGGTCCAGTACCTTGATTCGATTCTAGAGTCTCTCCCCGGGTATCAGAATAAGGCGAGATCGATCAGAGCCGAGCTTGATTCGATTCTGCAGGAGGACCACTCTCTCTTTTTGAAGGCAAGGGAAATTGAGGAACGGATCGCTCTCCGCACCGAGGAGCTGGCAAGGAACAAAGTCTATCTTGAGCAGCAGAAGAAGCAAAATGAAGAGAGAAAGAAAGAAGTCGACTCATCACTGAAGGAGGCGCAGGAAATCCTTCTTCAGCTCACCGGCCGACAGTATTCGATCAGCTACTAGCGTAAGCAGCATTGATGACCTGCTCAAAAGTAGAGTATGGATGTGCTCCCCTTAGCAGTTTTGGTTCATCGTCTCCGGAGAGTATTATGAAGCTTGGCGTGGCATCAAGCCCGATGGCGACTGCAAGGTTGTAGTTTTCCCTGACAAGATCGCTGTGCTTGCCAGAGTCCAGGCATTCCGAAAATGCTTCCTGTTCCAATCCCACGTTGTCAGCAAACTGCCTGAGGCTGTCCTTCGTGACCCATCCGGTATTTTCACCCTCCCATTTGACGTATAGCTCATCGTGGTATTCCCAGTACTTGTCCTGATCGCCGGCGCAGTAGGCCGCCTCCGCCGCCATCGATGATGCCC
>JANWIX010000071.1 GCA_025449675.1 Nitrososphaera sp.
CGACCTTGTTTGCGGATAGAAACACATCGATTCCTGCGCCAGAGCCCAGGTCAACTATCGTCTCGCCCTTCTTGATATCTGCAAAATTCAGCGGGGCACCACAGCCTGCACCCAGAATTGAATCCTCGGGGATCGATTTCAGGTCCTGTGAGTCATACCCTATAGCCTGGGCTGCAGCACTTGGGGATGATGTCGCACAGCATTCGCCCGGCATGCAACAGGTGGATCCGCCGAGTGCAATCTTGGCGTACTGCTTTCTTACCTTGTCCTTGAGTTCCACATTCCTTTTTTGCATGCTATAGTTTACTTGGGAAACTATTTAAGTTGTCAAGGCGCAGAGGTTACAGTTGGTGTAGCTATGGAAACCAGCAAGCTCCCGATGGTGCAGGACTGTTTCACTGGATACGATGCTATTTCACTCATGGAAGAGACGTCCAAGCTCCGCAGGATAATCACAAAAAGGGGGACGCTTGAAATCCTCATACCGCTTTGCTGTACCACCGAGCCTGTAAGGCACAAGCAGTTTCGGCTAGCATTGAAAGGCGTGAGCAGCAAGACCCTAGCAACCCGGCTCAAAGAGCTTGAAAAGAGCGGCATCTTGGAGAGGCGGGCCTACAACGAGATCCCACCGCGCGTGGAATATCGGTTGACGGCCAAGGGCCAGGAGCTCGTCGAGTCTGTAATCAGCCTGCTGCAGTGGATGAAAAAGTGGTCAGGGGCAAAGGGCAATAGGCTGACCTAAAAGAGCAGGTGCACGAAAAAGAACGGTTCTCCGGTCCATGTCCAACTCCTTCTCCTTTCGCCGCTTCTGTTCAATCAGCAGGCCAGCAATGTTGTGTGACCTTTCAAGGTGATCAAATGTTATTGTGCACGATCCTTGCAAGAAGCTTGCCGATTGCTGCCGATATTCGGCGCATCAGAGAATCCCTGATGGTGGAGCGCCCAAGCAGCTGATCCACAGTGGATTTCGAATCGCTTCTGACGGCGATCGCAACGCGTTTTTCACGCCGCACCGCTTTTCTGATCTCCATGAGGTTATCTGATAGTGCAAAATACACTGCAAGCATTTCCATTCGCTGCACTCCGAATCGCTCGTTCCTCAGCGCAGGGCGAACCCTCCTAATCTGGGGAACGTCGGTGTAATGGTTGTACCATGCAACGTAGCCAGAAGGCGAAGCGTCAGCATCTATCACAATGCTGCGAGGTCGCAACTGATCATAATACGTAGATCAACTATATGAGCATATCCTAAATAAAATACCTACCCTCTATAGATCACAAGCTCGAGTGAAAAAGAGGCTGATGGTGTGGCCCCGCAGCGTCATCCCGACCAGCTTTTCAGCCATCGGAGTTTCCAGTCAACCTCTGCAAATGGCGCCTGCACGAGTTACTTCGCCGCAAAGAAAAAGCTATCCAACGTGCACACCATAGTCCAACATAGATTCAGGAGAGCTCAGCAAGAAGCCTGATCTGCATCAGTGGTGCACTTTACAAATTCATTGTACAGCTGCTGCCTCATAGAAGTCTCCTTTGAAGCAAGCTCTCCGGCGATCTTGGACTTTGACGTTTTCAGGTATTGCAGCGTTATGTCACTGTCGCGTATTTCGCCCAACATGTCTTGCAATTTTTCCAGCGATATCGAGCTGTCTCGTTTACCAATCGCATCTGAGGCCTTTTTCTCGTACTTCTTTGCAATATCGGCCGGAAGCGCTTCGATAACATATCTGAGTTTTTTGCAGTCTTTTCTGAGTTTGTGCAGCTCGTCCACTTTGCCGCTATCTGACAACACTACAGGGAGTGTTTGTCTTATCCTTTCGCTCAACCTGCCGGTTATCTTGTCTATCCTTGCCTCCAGCTTGCGCGGTTGTACGTCATATACGCGCATTAGACGTACGTTCCTTATTTTTCGTCCTGCCTGGATCGCATGCTTTAGCTCCGCATCTCTCTTTCTCTGAAGCTGAAGATCCAAGATGCTTGCATCGGGCGATAGCGCAGCGACTCTGCCGCGGATGACATCAAGGTCGCGCACCACGCTATTGGCCTTGAAGAATTCCCTGTACTCTTTGATTTTCTTGCGGTTCCGCTTCCGCATCTTTTTCGGAAGCAGAGAGAACATGACTTCCAATCTACGGATTGCGGTGCGAACGTCGTGGACATTCTTCTCTCCCTCGGGATCGTCAAGATACGCAGCAAGCTTCTCTCTCAGCTTCCCACTGCCTCTGCTAAAGCGTTCTTCATAAAACGAGGATTGCTTCACGGGGCCTTCCTGCCACTAGCGGCTCTGGATCGAGCCGAGAAAATGATCTATCTTCATCTGAAGGTCAGCATTTGTTTCTTGGACTGGCCTGTCGCCGCTTATGATGAGCAAATTATACCGCCTTTGCATCCTGCGAAATTCTCGTGCGATCATTTTCTGGTAAATGATGAAGGATTCGTACATGTCGTCGGAAAGACCGAGGTCGGCCCCCGACTCGTAATAGTCAAGGAAGGTATTCTTCTGGAAGACCCTATGTACCAGCTCGTTGGGATTTACATCAAGGTAAAAGACGAGGTCGGGGATTATGGCAAAGCCAAAGAGTTGATGGGACCACCTCTTGCTCGCTCCTCTGACAGCATCCCTTGCCATCAGGGTATAGATGTACCTGTCTGCAAGGACGATATAGCCCGCTCTAAGCGCCGGGATTATCTTGTTCTCTAGCTGGTCGGCAAAATCCGCAGCATAAAAAAGGCTCATGGTCCTCCTCCCCAACATGTGCTCTCTCTTTGCCTCCATTATTCCCTCGCTGGCCAGCTCGGAGCGCTTCAACCCGGTATTGAGGACTGCATGCCCATCGGCCTCCAGCTTGGCGGTTATCAAACCTATTTGCGTGCTCCTTCCGGAAGCGTCAGGCCCCTCGATGACGATGAGCCTGCCTTTTACTTCGCTGTCCTGAAGGTACGGTATCCCTTTGCCATAGTACCGCAGCGGCCGCGGTTCCACCCTGATCTGAACACGTTTCAAAGTTTCGTCGCTCCTTCCTCTTCGCCGGCAACCGTTCTCGTCGCACGCCTGGGCAATAACTTCATCATCTTGTCCCTGACCTGCTTTTGCTGTTCTTCAATGTCTGCAGTACCATCAATGACCGTAAAATCCTCCTCCTCGGCCATCGATTCATATTGCTCGACTATTCTCCCTTGAAAAATCCTATAGCTTTCAAAGGGGTCGTTGCTCAGGTTGAGATCCATCCCTGCCTCATAATACTTCAGCTTGGGTCTCCCCTTGACTATCCTGTCAAAAGAGGTCTCCACTGGAACCCTGAAGTAAAACGCAATGTCCGGCTTGATCGCAAAGCTGTAGACGTGGCGCACCCATTCTGGGCTGCAGCCCCTGACGACATCTCTGGCAAACGCGGTGTAGATGTACCTGTCTGCAAGCACGATATAGCCGGCGCGCAAAAGCGGAAACACGTTGCGCTCATACCTTGCCGCAAAATCAGTCGCATGGAGCAGGCTGAAGGTGGTGGGTGTGAGCAGGTTCTTCTTCTTGCCTTTTGAGATTATTTCCTTGACCTGCTCTGAAGAATTCCATTCAGTGAAAAAGACCGGCACGCCGATGTAGCGCAGCCATTTTTCAAGGAGTGTGATTTGCGTCGATTTGCCCGAGCCGTCGACTCCTTCAACGATGATCAGTTTGCCCGGCACGGAAAACTTGCTCTTCTTTTCCATCCGCTTCATCTTGCAACAACTTTCTCCTTCATTTTTCCAACAAGCAATTTCGTCTCCTTTTCGGTTGCCACAGAGCAGCTGAGTGAAATATCAAAAGCCTCCTCGAATCTTTTCAATGCCTCGGCAAGCAAGATTGATGGTATGAATTGCCTGAGAGATGAAGGCGTAATTTTCATGTCAACTTTGCTCCCCCTAGCAGAGAGCCTGACATTCATCCTGCCTCTTTCAAGGATCGGCGACAGCGCAAGGCATGCTGCAATCTTTTCCACCGATTTCTTGTTCTGTGGCTCGAGGATAGGTCGATACCTGGAAAATAGCCAGTCAGCAGCCTTTTCCTTCCGCGTGTGGATTATCGATAGCGCGAGTATCAGCTGTTCCCTGTGGCTGAGGAATGCACTATCCTCGTCGATCATAAGGTAAAAGAGGTTGTTCAGATTCGTGACTATCGGAAGGGTTTCGAGCTGCTTTAGCGCATGTGTAAGGATCATTTTTTCCTTTTCACGCAGCAGACCAAGAGTAACAAGAGGACGGACTAACGTAACAGTGTGCTGCGGCAGCATCTCTATCTGGCAGGCGAACGTTACGAATGCCTTGGCCCTGTCGCCGCTGATAGCGCCGCGGTAAAAGGTCTTTGAGTCGCGGACAAAAACTGCTAGAATGCCTTCACGCAGGCCCTGAGCGCTTATGACTATTCTTTCAAAATCAAATTTTTTCATGAGCGTCTCTATTATCGCAGACCCTGCGGTGATTGTTTCAACTCTGTTGCTTCCTATGGCCTGGGTCTCTGAAAGCTCGTCTGAGTCCATGCCGTACAGCTCATCTGCCACTGAAGATACGGCAGAATAATCCATCTGGTAATTGTGGATCTTGTCAAGAGCATAGTCGCGATTTTCTTGGTCGTACCTTGCCATTGCCCGCAGCGTACCGCCGACTCCAACCAGCGTGGTGTCGGGACTCAGGTCAAATTCCTTCGTATTCGGCAGTGTCTCGAATACATATCTGAGCATTTTGTCGTAGCTTTTTTTCGCAAATGTGCCATCAGTCTCACCGAACATTTGCGTCATCCGCAGCGCGCCAAGCGGGTAAGACCTGATCTTTCTTACACTGTAATTTTCAGTATATACGAGTTCAAGGCTGCCCCCTCCAAGATCAAAGAATAGCGTCGTCGGCAGGCAGGTCGCCCGCAGCGCCCCGATGTAGGAATACAGGCCTTCCTCCTGGCCGGAGAGCACCTTGAACTTAAAGCCAGTCTCTCTGTAAACCTGCTTGAGGAAATCAATATTATTACCGGCCTCTCTCACCGCGCTCGTGGCCACCGGAAGTACGTGCCGTATCGAATCAAAATTGATGATGTCGCGGAACATGGTGAGCGCTTTGATCGTGCGACGGATCGGTTCTCTTCCCAGGTATCCGGTCTCTTGCAAATCTTCTCCGAGCTTGACCTTTACGCCCTCCTGCTGGTACGGCTTGAACGTGCCGTCCCTGCTGATGTCATAGTTCACGAGCTTGGCGGAATTGAAACCAAGATCAATTACTGATACTTTCAAACTATTGCTCCAGCCCAGCGGCAGCTAGGTGGAAGATCTGACTGCTACGATAATAACATTCCCTATATGTTTCATTTAGC
>JANWIX010000072.1 GCA_025449675.1 Nitrososphaera sp.
ATTAAGCCAAAGGACCTGGCCATTCCAATGCACTACGGAACGATTGTCGGAACCGAAGACGACGCGAGAAAGTTCAAGGAGTTCGTTAAGGTATGCAGAGTGCAGATTCTTGACAGAACGTAGGTCACTATTCTGTAATCACGGATATGTTTACGCTGCGGGTGTACGGAATCCAGAATCGTGCCTTCCCATTGTATTGATTGTACGTCAAGAGGATATTGTGTTTGCGTTCTTGCTGAGGCGCAGTGGATGTTGTTTGCCATTTTTCGTTAGTCAGATATACTTAAAATTGTACATGTGTTTTACGCTGCGATAGTCAGGCTGATAGTTATGCGCGCGGATTTCAATGCCATCGCGAGAATCCTTACTCTGAGGTATGATCCTATCCAGAAGCCGGTCCGCAAACGGCTGACACCTTTGGATTTTACCCCGCAAGATCCGAATGGCGATGATATTGTTGCTGTCACGCACGAGCTAATTAGGAAGGAACTGCTGAAGAAGCATGCAGAGCTCAAGTTTAGGCGCGTGTCCCTTGCTCTGAGTGGCGGTGTGGATTCCGGACTATCTCTCTCAATGTTAAGAACCATGTTCCCGGATGTCAAGATTGATTGCGTGTGTGTCGGTTTCGGAGATGAGGATGATGAGATCCGTCAAGCGGAGAAAGTTGCCGGAATTTTTGATTGTAATTTTAGCGGCATAATCGTAGACAACGTATTGTCAGAGCTGCCAAAGCTAATATCTATCGTGAAAGAGCCCAGGTGGAACCTGTATCAGTACTATGCTCTCGATCATGGCAAAAAGGGATCATCCGACGTCTTTTACACTGGAGATGGCGGAGACGAGCTGTTTGGTGGATATACGTTTCGTTATCAAAAGTTTCTTTCATCATTACCCGGTAGAACTGGATGGAAGGACAAGGTGAAGCTCTACCTGTCATGCCATGAACGTGATTGGGTCCCTGATCAAAACAAGATGTTCGGTCCAGCCGTAAAGTTTTCTTGGGAAAAGATCTACCAGCTGTTCAAGCCATTCTTTAGCAATCGGCTGGCACCGCTGAATCAAGTCTTTCTTGCAGATTTTAATGGCAAGCTGCTTTATGACTGGTTACCTACAAACGTCGCATTTGCCGACTTTCTAAAAATCAAGATTGAATCGATCTTCCTTACTGACGCGATGATCAAATTTGCTACGCATGTGCCATGGGAAGAAAAGTATGACCCAGGGAGGCATATAGGCAAGATGCCGCTCCGTTCAATTCTAGCCATGCAGAAAGGAAACCAGAAGATAAGTGGGGATATGGTCAAGAAAGGCTTTTCCTTGAACTTGAATTCTATGTGGAAAAGGGATGGAAAAGAAATAGTATTGGCAATGCTGAATAAAGATTCCGAGATAGTTAGGAAAGGCATCATAAGTGAGAGATGGCTCTCGAACACGTTAACAACCTTGCAAGATCGCAGCGAAGAACTGCGTTCTCGATACATCAGCAAGATGCTATCACTTCTCGCATTGGAGGTGTGGTACAGGCTGTTCATTAGTAGGACGCTGAATAGCAGACAGAGATTGTAAAATGGATATCCGCTACAATCGCTTGAAAAGATCTCTGATTCAATGCAGTATAATCTGTCGGGGCATTGCATCAAACCATGATTGACAAAGATGTCTCTTACTGGGTGCTCGTCACAGTAAAGAACGGCGAAAGTACGATCGCTCAGTCCCTGGAATCCATTCAGGAGCAGACTTTGAGGCCTTCATTATTATGCGTCGTAAACGACGGATCCACCGATTCTACGCCGCAAATATTGTCAAAATTCCAGTCTGCTCATTCGAATGTCAAAGTGATTACACTCGAAGACAAAGGATATGATAGCAGGAGAATCGTGCACAACTGGAACACGGCCTGTGACCATGTGAGGAACCTGGGCAATGAATACGATTTCTTGCTTATTTCCAGCGATGATGTAATTTTTCCGAAGGATTATGTTCAGAGACTAGTTGAAGAAATGAAAAAAGATCCCAAGTTGGTTCTGATCTCAGGTAGCAGAGGCCTGACGCAGTCGGATTATATGTCATTGCCTGAGGGTGCAGGCAGACTTGTTAGAGGTTCTTTTTTCAAGGCCATAGGATACCAGCATCCACCGTATTACGGCTACGAACCCTGGATCCTCTACAAAGCTCTTGAGTCAGGACATAACGTAAAAAAACTATCAGAACCGTCGTACGACCACAGAAGGACTTTTGGCATCGGTCACAAGTTTGTTGAATACGGTCCTGCGATGCGCTGCTTGGGTTATCATCCGCTTTTCGTAGTTGCTCGGGTAGCAAGGAACTTGATTTCCCGAAAAACAGGCATACCAGCTAGCGCGAGTGTGCGGATGTTGTTTGATTATTTCCGCGAGAGTAAGTGGAAGAATGATCCATACTTTCATTATCATGAAGAGAGCTTGCGAGCTTTCGTTAGGTCCAGTCAGAAAAAGAGGCTCCTCAACAGACTGCGCATTCGTCAGCAGCATGAGTGATTGTTGTGCAAATTTGCGATTAAACGGTTATATCATACAACAAATCTGATAGTTCTCTAGATATTGAGATTTCTTGTCACTGGAGGCTATGGTTTTGTTGGATCGCATCTGGTAGAGGACTTGTGCAGTTCCAACCATGATGTGACTGTGCTTGACAATCTAAGCAACGGGCGGCTTTCCAATCTAGAGAGCGTGAGAAATAAAATAACGATGTGTATGGCAAACATAGAGCACATTCGAACACTTCATTTTGGCGACAAGTTTGACGGTATTTTCCATCTTGCGACCGCGCCGAGATCATCCAGCCTCATGGATCCCATGAGAGATATCGAGACGAATTGCAAGGGGATGATGGCGGTGCTCGAGTTGGCTAGAGCACATGGTGCCAAAGTTGTCTTTACTAGTAACTCTGGCATATATGGCACAGCACCGGCTGGGGCTTCCATAGACGAGAGCTCTGCTAACAATCCGACGACTCCGTATGACGCGAACAAACTTGTGTCTGAATACTATTGCAAAATCTATCACGAGATTCATGGCGTGCGGAGCCTTGTTGTAAGATTTGCGACGGTCTATGGTGAGCGCCAGCAAGTCAATGAAAAATTGAACTGGAAACCACTTGTTGCCACTCTTGTAAAAAATGTGGTAAATAATGAAGATGTTACAATCAATGGGGATGGCGAGCAGACACGAGATCTGATATATGTCAAGGATGCGGTAGATGGCGTCGTAAAGGCCATGGCAAGTTCTGCTGGTGACGCGGACATTTGTCTGCTGTCAACAAACAAGGAAACATCAGTAAACGAGGTATTGGGCATGGTCGAGGAAATTACGGGACAGAAAGCTCGAATTATTCGGTCAGAACCCTTGAAAGGCGACATAAGACGGATGAAATACGACTATGGTAAAGCAAAACGGAAATTTGGCTTTGAACCCAAGTACACAGCCAAAGAAGGGATCGACAAGATGGTCAAATACGCAAAGAAAAACTTGCATCAGTGAACCTTTTGTTCGTTAGAGTTGCCTCTTCCATCCGTTGATATTTATGTTGTACTTTGAGGCCGCCTTGATTCTTGTAAAACCCTCTTGCTCAAACCATTTGATAACTTCTGGCACAGTAAAGCTGTGATTATACTTTGGGTTTAGTGCATCGAACCACCCGTGCACGGTGCCGCCTATCGTCTTCACTTTTTCCTCACACAGACTCAACTTTTCTTCCATTGTCATGTGAGACCATCGTTGCCTATCTGTCTGGTACGCTTTCTGAGTATCCTTGTGATACACCATGACATGCAGGAACCCCCCACTTTTCTTGACAAGTCCCGCGAGCTTTCTGAAACCATCCCTTGGATTCTCAATATGATTCAGAACACCCCAGCAGAGGATGAAATCATAGACAGGATAAAGTGATTTATCCGCGTCCATCAAGTTCAGGACTGTTGCGCATGGATTAACGGTTCTGCATCTTTCCACGGCCTGGCTGCTTAGATCAAAGCTGTCCACACGAACAGCGCCGAGCTTCTGCATCGCGTAGGTGTACCTGCCGTTCCCGCAACCGGCATCCAAACAATACTTTGCAGTCACCGAGTCCAATGGATCGAGCTTTGTAAATTTCAGAAACTCGTTGACTCTATTCTCATTATATTCGATATCCGGACTCGGCAGGTTTTTCCACTGATAGTCAAACTCGGCGTCCAATCACAAAACCCAAAACCATCAAGGTTATTTACTTTTTCTGAATTACGAGTCATTGCTAATGAATTTCAGATGGGTTTAGGACGCACGGATTCGTTTCCCCGTTGCGAACAGGTCCCTGCTGCCTTTGGCCCATTGGGGCACATATTGTCGATACTCGAGTCCAGCCGCACTAAACCATTCTCTGAGTGAAGACTCGCTAATTTCACGATTTATCTTGGGCGATAGAGCGTCAAACAGTTCATGAACACTGCCGTGCAAAATATTGAGTTTTATCAGCAATCGAATTATGCGCTCCCGGCTTTCAAATGAAAACAAATTAACTAACCTTCTGAGTATTCGAATCCTAACCCCTCTGTCAAAACTATAAACATAAAGATGCAGCACGCTGTCTTTGTGCATCAATTGGACCAGAGAATCAAACGCTCCTTTCATGTCGGCTGTATGGTGAATGACGCCCCAGCACCAAATGATATCAAATTTTACACCCTTCATTCGCTGCGGCAATTCGAACACGTCAACCTTCAGCACGTCTGCTTGGGGAACATTTTCTTTGGTAGATTTGCAGGGTCCATCTGACACGTCGGTCGCAGTAACTTTACAGCCAAGTTTGACAAATCCATAGGTCCATCTTCCACCGCCGCAGCCCACATCAATAACCGTCTTTCCATTGATCCACTCTTTCGCAACTCCCAATTCATCAAGTATGTAGCTGTCCACATTCCGCTTCCAATCTTCATCCGTCAACAGATATTTTGAGTCGGACAAGTTGCGCCATTGATAATCGAAACTCTCGATGGTGTCAGCCTCTTCATTTGTCTTTTTCATCGAAAGCCCTCACAAATAGTTCCCAAATGACATTTAATCTATCTTCCCTTCCTCTACTTAGTGTTCAATTGATTTTAGTTCGCGGAAAGTCCGTAAATGCAAGTTGACCTAACAATCGTTATTATACGCATTGAAGACAATGTTCTGCCGAATGCGTATACTGATCCTTGGAAACATGGCCAATGATGGCTACGCGGTTGCCAAGGAGTTAAGGAAAATGAATAAGGACGTCGACCTTGCCGTCAATAGCTCGGACTTTGGGATGGCCCTTCCGGAATGGGAAGATGCCGAGCTATCCCACGGGATAGATCCATATTTGGCAGATGGCAATACCATGAGGAAATACTGGATCCGCCCGCCCTGGATTCGTTATTTTGATTTCATGAACAGGACTCATTGGAAAAACCAGCTCTGGGGAAAGATCAAATCCCGAATTGATGTTATCAAAATGATGAGAGAATATGACATAGTAGAGACGCATGTCCCGTTCTCGATCTACTCTCAATTCTCTGGAGTGCCGTACGTCGTTTACGATGCGGGCTGGATTCGATATTTTCCTTACAGCCGTGGCATACGCGACAAGCTCGCCAGACGCGGGTACAGCAAAGCCAAGAGCATAATCATTACAAATCCTGACACCTTCGAGATCTCTGACGGTTTGCCCTATCTAGACAAGAAAAAGATCTTCTTTAGTCCATTTGCGATAGATACCGACAAATACAGGCCCATGGATGCGAGGGAACTGCGCAGCCAGTACGCGAAAGACGACGAAATACTCCTTTTCTCACCATCGAGACAGAGCTGGAAGGAGAAGGGAAATGACAAGATGATTAGGGCATTTGCGCGGTTCGCAAAACAAATGCCTGGCTCTAAATTCATAATGGTCGCATGGAGCGAGGATGAGCAGAACAGCAAATCTCTAGTGGAGTCACTTGGAATATCCGACAAGATAATCTGGATAAAGCCAGTTCCCAAAAATCAGCTAATCCGATACTATAATGCAGCCGACATTATCTTGGACCAGTTTGTCCTTGGAAGCTGGGGAACGAGCACTCCCGAAGCAATGGCATGCGGCAAGCCTGTGCTAATGTTCTACAAAAAGGAATACATTTTGCGCGCTTTCGGCAAGGAGCCGCCTATCTTGAGTTCGCTTTCTGATGACGACATCTATTCTAATCTTTTGAAAATTGCAAAGGATCCGGAATATGCTGCGGATATGGGAAACAAGAGCAGGGAGTGGATTATCGAGACCCACTCTTCGAGAGTCGTTGCGCAAAGGCACCTTGAAATTCTTCAAAAATCTGCGTGAATCTGCGCGAGTTTTACGAGCGCACATTTGCCTTCGCTCAAAAGTTGTTTATTCTCGAATCGGTGGCTACTTTCGTCCGTCGATCCTGCCGCCGTCAATAAGGTTCTGAAGTTTTCCCTGTAGATCCTTCAGACTCTTTACTTCACCTTCTGTAAGGCTTTCCTTGTTTAGGAGTTTGATGTTCAGCTTCATTGTCTCAAGTAACACGGGCACAAGAGCTTCCTTCCAGTATCCTGGAGGCAGTTTGTAATAATATGGGTTCGCTTCAACACCGACATCGATTTCAGAGCTGTAGGCAGGACTGCGTTTCAGATGCAGCCATCCAATGAAGATGGCCAGTGGCACACCAATAAGGATTACCGTAACAGCCCATCTTGTGAAATCCGGAAATATGGGGTCGAGTGCGTCAATCCTTTCAATAGCCAGATAATAGACGGTGACTATCATGTTAACTGCGGCTATTAGGAAGCTCAGATACACCGCAAACCCGGTTCTAAAGTAAAACCACGATCTAAATGGAAGATTTGTCCTCATCGCAGTGATTGAACTAGAGCTC
This sequence comes from Nitrososphaera sp., assembly GCA_025449675.1. Classification (GTDB taxonomy): domain Archaea; phylum Thermoproteota; class Nitrososphaeria; order Nitrososphaerales; family Nitrososphaeraceae; genus Nitrososphaera. The sequence goes on from JANWIX010000072.1 coordinate 6,905, forward strand.
CTTTCAGGCGATATATAATTATTGGAGCTAAAGTCCTTCCGGCAAAGAGCTTTCTGGAACTTGTGGCTACTTTGATTTTCGTCGGATCGCTGCGCGGTCCGAGTCTCTACCTTTCCTCTATCTTTACGGAAATTACTCTTGCTTCTACGGGGTTTACAGGCTGCCTGTTGTCTGGACTGCCTCCTACTACCATGGTCTCGAGCGCAGCTATCTTGTCAACAACATCCATGCCTTCTATTACTCTGCCAAAGACGGTATACTTGTTGTCAAGTGCCGATTTGGTCAGCTCGTCACCTCTAAGCACTATGAAGAACTGCGATCCCGCGCTGTCCGGATCCGAGGCCCTTGCCATTGAGAGGATTCCTCTGTCGTGTGGGATGCTGCTGAACTCCGCATCAACGGCGTAACCTGGGCCCCCCTGTCCCCAGATGTTTCTGTCCGTGCTGTTGGTGGTATTGGGATCCCCGCCTTGTATTACAAATCCTGGCACGATCCTGTGGAAAAGGGTTTCGTCGTAGAAGCCCTTGTTTGCAAGGCTGATGAAATTGTCCACATGTTTTGGAGCGACTTTAGGAAGGAATTCAACCTTGATGGTGCCTTGAGTTGTCTCGATTACAGCAATTTCATCTGACGGAGTCATGTCCGGTCCCGAAGGCTGAACTGGTTGCGCAGGCTGCTGCGGCTTGTACGGATCGCCCTGCGGAGTGGGCACGTAGTCGTGGTTGACCTTGTAAACGAATACTCCAAACATTATGTTTTCTTTTTCATTAAAGCTTGGCGACGAGTAGACAAGATGTAGCGGCTGGCTAGGTCCTCCATCGGCCGGATACTTTACACTCTGCGCATACAGCCCGGTAAGACCTTGCTGCCAAACTGGCCGTAGATCTCCTAACTCTCCATTGGGCCCGAATGAAGCATAATTTATTGGCTCAAATGGGAATAGCTTGCCAAGGAGCGTAGCATTCCAGAATTCTGGCGTGGGCGTAAAGCCGTCTGCCTCGATGTACCTGTTTTCGTCAAACTCTCCGATCCTCATGAACCACTGCTTTTTGCTTTCGTCGCCACCTTGGCCAAGAGTGTAGATTGGAATGTTTTCTATGGTGGAATTGGTTGCAGTTCCGTTGGTCGTGCCAAAGAACCGTATCTGGCCGACAACGTAAATCGCAATGTAATCAGCCTTGAGGTCCTGAGCGATCTTCATTCCGGATTCCTGATCGGCTATTAGCATCTTTGCAAGGGTTTGAATGCGTGTTGAATTGATGGTTGCGTTGTCAGCTAGGGTAGTTCTATCGCCTAGTGTCGTTATCCAGTATCCATAGTCCCACCAAGCCGCCACCACCGCATCAGGCTCTGTATTATTCGAAATCCAACTCAGGGCGTCAGTCCAGTCGTCCGTCGTCAATCTATAACCGGTACCACCGTTTGCAATGGCGGCAGGAACGTCAGCAGAACTTATCCAGTTAGAATTGGCAGGGTAAAACATCGGAATCGAGAGCATCATTATGATGACGACTGCGTAGGCTATTCTCATAGACTGGCCGGATCGGTGTCCAAGGCCGCCGAACTCCATTTTCCTTCTCTCTTCCCGGGTAAGGGCCGTTGCCCGGGCAGCTGTCGACACAGAGCTTGACACTGGAGTCGCTTCCCGGTGTGCAAGCACGCTGCGCGTCACTTCGTATAGGCCGAGGCCTGCGAGCACTATGATACCAATTGACGCAAATACCAAGAGCCTAGCAAAAGTTCCGCTCACGTAAACACCTGTCAGCCCAATGATCAGCGCAAATATCGCCATGTCGTCTCTGCGCCTAAAGGCCAGCCATATACCGAGACCCGCAAACATTAGGAGGATCGAAAAGTCGATAAAGTAATCCGCGACTGTTGGAGTAAAGTGCTCTGCAACGGATTCCACCAGAGGTATCTGGGCGGAGAAAAATGGATTTATCGCGTTCAGGTACCTAAAGCTCGGGGATATGTACGCGCCCGCAGCAAGTATTCCGACTGCAACCGCGATAAACGCTATCAGAAGGTAGATCGTATTTCTCAGCTGCTTTCTCGGTCCTCCGATCTTTCTGAGAAAGTTCGCAATCACCAGAAAGGCCGTGCCGCCCATCATCGCTATGCCCGGCAAGCCGAGAACATACGAAATCCCGGGCCTCGGAAAGGCGGCCGAGCTTAGAAGCGATATTACTGTGAAGGCGATGACTACGTACATGGGAATCGTGAGATCCCGTTTGAAGAATGGAAGTGCGATGA
>JANWIX010000073.1 GCA_025449675.1 Nitrososphaera sp.
CTGGTACTGCAGCCTCTTTTCATCTTCAAAGATAGCGCGCATTTCCTTGCTACCGTACCGTCCAGAGTCGATCGGCAGTATTGGCATCTGATAAAGAGGCGGGCCGTGATGAAAATAAATGTTGTTGGGTAAATCTCCTAACGATATCAGAGTATGAATTCAATCGTAAAGTACGGCTTTTCCCAACTCGCGATACAATATCACCTCTCATTATTCAGAATTGCAGCATCTAGTCCGAATGGCGGGAAGGCTTATAATGACACCAAGCGACAATTGAGTTGCAGCATTGAGCGAGCTTGTCACAAAGATCGGAAATCACAGAATTAGAAAGGTCAGCGATCTCGAGTTCAAGATAGACGCCAATACTGACAAGGGGATGAAGGTCCCAGTCACGATCTACGCCAATGATTCGCTTATTTCAAAGATGGCAATGGACAGGACGATAGACCAGGCCGCAAACGTGGCTACTCTTCCAGGTGTCGTTAAGCACGTTATTGTCCTCCCAGACGGGCATGAGGGCTATGGCTTTCCGGTTGGAGGAGTCGCAGCAACGGACATGGAGGAAGGTGTGATCAGCCCAGGCGGTGTGGGCTATGACATCAACTGCGGGGTGCGGCTCATGCGCACCAACCTGACAGAGAGCGACCTGAGGCCGAAACTAAAGGATCTCGTAAACGAATTATTTCGCTCGATACCATCAGGGGTTGGGAGCGAAGGCTCGATCAAACTGTCCCGATCTGAACTGGACGTGCTGCTTGTCGAAGGAGTCAGGTGGGCCGTGACGCATGGCTATGGCACGGACGACGACGCCGATGTCTGCGAAGAGGGCGGCAGCATGGCAGGCGCGGACCCGGCTAGCGTGTCAGACACCGCAAGAAAGAGGGGCGCATCGCAGCTCGGCAGCCTGGGTTCGGGGAACCATTTTCTTGAAGTACAAAAGGTAGACAAGATTTACGACGAACGCGCCGCCAAGGCGATGGGACTGGACCACCCCGGTCAGCTGACCGTGTTGATACACTGCGGGTCACGCGGTTTTGGCCACCAGATCTGCACAGACTATTTGCGGGTGTCGGAATCTGCTTTGAGAAAGTATGGCATGAGTCTGCCAGACAGAGAACTTGCCTGCGTCCCAAATAATTCCAAGGAAGGAGCTGACTATAGGAAGGCGATGTACTCTGCTCTAAATTTTGCTTGGGCCAACAGGCAAATGATTACCCACTGGACGCGCAAAACATTTGAGCGGGTTTTTCAGACAGGCGAGGGCGGGCTTGACATGGACCTGGTATACGACGTAGCCCATAACATCGCCAAGGTTGAGCGCCATTCTGTTGACGGCGAAGGCACCAGGGACGTAGTAGTCCACAGAAAGGGAGCAACGAGAGCCTTTCCAGCAGGAATGCAGCAGGTGCCCGACAGGTACCGCAGCATCGGCCAGCCCGTGATATTACCTGGGTCGATGGGGACCGCGAGCTGGATACTTCTCGGCGGCCAGAAATCGCTCGAGCTCAGCTTTGGGTCAACAGCTCACGGCGCTGGCAGGACAATGTCCCGGTCTGCCGCAAGGCGCAGCTACACTACAGAGGGCGTAAGGAGCGGTTTGGAATCAAGGGGAATTTACGTAAAGGCCATGACTAGAGAAGGCGTGGTCGAAGAAACGCCCGAAGCCTACAAGGATGTTGACGCCGTGGCTGATGTGTCTCATTCACTTGGAATAGCGACCAAGGTGGTCAGGCTTGTTCCCATAGGGGTGATAAAGGGATGACTTCAGAAGATCCCGACATTGAGATGATCAAGGCGCGCAAGCTAAAAGAAATGCGTGAAAAGGCAGCAGCGCTTGAAAGGACCAGGGCTAGCAGCGCACAGCAGAAAAAGCAGCGCGCTCCGCGCGAGATAGTTTCCGGCTACCTATACGACAGGGCTGACGAGGTTCTAAAGCTGGCATACGAGCAGTACCCTTCCCAGACCGAAGCCATAGTAGCAAGAATAGCCGAGCTTATCCAGAGCGGCGAGCTGACAGACAGGATATCAGGAGGAGAGCTTCTTTCGCTTTTTCGGTCGGTCGGCCTGCGCGTCCGAGTTGACACCACAATCAAGGTGGAGGATGACGGCAAACTGATCCCGTTTTCCGAAAAGCTAAAACGAAATGACTGACTTTGTAGTCGGAACTTTCATCCTGGATTTCCAGACAGTCAACTATGAAGCTGATTCCAAGGTAGCGCTTGAAGTTCTCGAAAAGCTGCAGAAGGACTGCCAGCTGGAAAATTCGTTTGCTCTTGACGAACCCGTGGCAAGTGCAGGCTGGTCCTTTGCAAAACTCTTTTTTTCAGGGCAGTTTGTCGAAAAGATATACTCGCGCTACCTCTTTGAGATAGATGCGACCAGGGGCAAGAAATTCGAAGACAGGTTCATCGGCTGGTTTGGAACGCAACTTGGAAACAAGGGATGCGGAGCCAAGGTAAAAATGGCTCCGGAAATGAAGTCGCTCTAGACTCTGCGGCCCCTTCTTCCACCAGGCTTTCTCGTGGTATCGTGCGGGATTGGAGTGACGTCGTCTATCCTGCCAATACGAAAGCCGGCTCTTGCAAGAGCCCTGATAGCAGCTTGGGCGCCAGGTCCCGGGATTCTTGGCCCTACCCCGCCTACTGCCCTTACGCGGATGTGTAGTGAATTGATCCCCTTGGTCTTGGCGACATCGGCTGCTGCCACGGCGGATTTCATAGCAGCGTATGGCGACGATTCATAACGGTCGGCGGTAACGTGCCTGCCGCCGGAGCTGAACGAAATGGTTTCGCTCCCGCTCAGGTCGGTTATATGGACAAGCGTGTTATTGTAACTGCTGAAAATGTGGGCTACCCCCCACTTTAGCTGCGTAACTTCTTCGGGTGCCGTCTCGGACATGCACTTACAGTCGCTCATTCAGAGGGTTAAAAACGTTATCGCCTTTGGAAATGGAGGTATCCGCGGTTCTCGAGCAGCCTCTTGCCGACGAAAACCTTGCCTGTTCCCTTGCGCACCCTGCCGATAACGAGCAGCTGGACTTTTGCTTTTCTTGCAGCTGATTCAGCCCGCTTTAGCTTTGACCTCGGAATCGTTGCGACAATTTCATATTCTTCTCCCCCATGAAATACAAGCTCGTCCACGTCGATGGCGTTCTCTTGGCCAAACCTGTCCAGTCCTTGCGCTGCGGGGACTTTGTTGACTACGATGTCAATGCCACTGCTCAAAGCAAGTTCGTACAGAGAAATCGCGAGACCGTCGCTTGAATCAATAGATGACGAAAAGAACTTGGCAAGCGTGGCGCCAAAGCGCTGCCGGGGCTTTGGCTCCAGCACGGAATCGACTGACTGCTTTCTGAGCATTCCTGCAGCTCTGGCGTTTCGCAACAGTATTGCAAGGCCCGCGGCAGAAAATCCGAACGGGCCAGAAACGACGACGGAATCTCCGGGTCGGGCGCCGCTTCTTGTCGGCATTTTTTTGCCTGCAAGTCCGATCATGCAGCAGTCGATGACCAGCTCTCCCGCCTCATTGGTGTCGCCGCCAACTATTCTTATCTCAAACTCGCTTGCTGCACCAGCAAATCCCTCGGCAAGCCCCTCGACATAAGGCCTGGTGCAATTCCGCGGCAGACCTAGCGACACCATGGCTGCCAAGGGCGTGGCCCCTTTTGCCGCCAGATCGCTGGCGCAAGATACGACGCTCTTTCTTGCAACTTGAAAGGGTCTCATCCCTGGTGGAACATCGGTGCTCGAGACCAGCATGTCGCACTTCATCACGATATTCCTGGTTACTGGTGCAACGTCGTCTAGATCTCTTATTCCGAGCCTGCGTGTAAGGATCCCAATGATCTCTTTCTCAGTTAACAGTCATACTCACCAACCCGTTCAACAAGAATGATCCCTTCATGACGTTTTAGACTGACTTGAATTTCCCATCTCTTAACCATTTCTTGAATATGCGCAACATGGTGTCGTCAGCGTTGGTAAGTTTTATTAGATATCGACTTGTGTTGCTTAATGAAGATGAACCGACAGCCATTGTCGCTGAGGGTGTTGGCTAGTTACGCCCGCGATATGGGCACTGGAGTGGTGCGCCTAGACCACAAATCTATGGATGCCTTGGGCGTGATCGCCGGAGATAGTGTAGAGGTCATAGGCAAGAAAGAAGGGGTTGAAGGAAAATGTTATCCACTCCTTCCATCTGATGAGGATCAGGGCATTACAAGGATTGACCCCGCAATTAGGCAAATAATAGGCGTTTCAGTCGAAGATGTCGTTACCATAAGAAACCTGGCTCCAGTGCCGGCCGAAAATTTTGCGAGCAACGAGCCCGCAGTTTCAAAAACTGATATCTCTGAAGAATATTCGCCGCCGGAGGACGACAAAGTTAATATCACTTCAGAGAGAGCGGATGAAACCACAGACAGTGCGGCACCGATATTCATCCTTTCAGGATCTTGTATAGATTTTGAAAAAGAAAGGCTGAAGATAATGGCGTTCATGACCACGCTCGAATCTGCTGTGCATAGTAAATCCAAGTGTAGGTGCTATTCTGATGGCAAGAAAGCTCTGGGATGGGATTTTTTTCTTCTTGAAGTAGATCAAAAGTTTGTAGAAAACCTGCGCGACCTGTACCCGGATATAGTCAAGCAGGAGGCCGGGACCCTAGAGGAGCAATTTGCACTTTGGATGAACATGCAGCTAAAGAGAAAGAAGCTAGATTTTCATCTAAAGTTGAGCGATGTGCCCCAGGAAAAGGTTGGAGGATTCCGACTAAACCCTGAACATTTCAGAGACAAGAACGACCTAGAAGACCTCCGATGAGTAACGTGAGACGCCGCATCTGTGGAATTGCTGGATAAACAAATCCTAGATACGAGCAGACTGAGGAATTCAGGAAAGGCGAGTTCATCTAACCTTGTCATAAGCAGCCTGGACCTTTTCGCTTGCCTTCTGGTAGAGCGCCTGCGCTTTGTCTGCCCTTGATTCCACTGAAACTCTGATGGCGTGCTCTGTATTTGAGGGCCTCACAAGGATCCACGAGTCCTCGTCTATTATCGCTTTGATTCCATCTTCTGTCAGAAGCGAGGATGATTCGCCTTTCAGCATTTCTGGCAGTTTGTCAATGACTGCTTTGTGCAATGCAGAGTCGGCAGCTATCTTGGATCTTACTTGCCCATAGAGCGAAGCGAACTCTAGAGTGTCTCTCATCACCTTCTTGTCGAGGGTAGAGATCGTAGCAGCGGCCAGCAGGCCGTCGCGGCACATGTTAAAGCCCGGCATGATAAAGCCTGCGCTGCTGCCTTCGCCCCCTGCTTCTGCGCCGACTTGGATCATTTTGCGCACTACGTTGGCCTCTCCCACCTTGGAATATGCGGTTCTGCCGTTCCTTTGCTTTACGTACTTTTCAATGGCGACGCTCGTATCGATGCTCACCGCGAAGTTCCTCATGCCCATTTCCACCGAGCGGGCGACGCATAGCAAGAGCGTGACATCGGAATTCAGTTTCTTGCCCGCACTATCAACAACTACCAGCCTGTCGGCATCAAGGTCAAGGGCAAAACCCTGATCAAGGTGGTTGGAAGTGACGAGCGCGCTGAGGTCTGCAAGAGCATCTGCGGTTGGATCGGGCCCCCTTGAAGAAGTCCCGGCCACCCCATTGATGACATGGTATTGGTGGCCCAGTTTCTGGAAAAGTGTCTCGGCGTATCCGCAGGCAGCCCCTCCTCCAGGATCTATTCCGACTTTGACACTTTGTGATGCCGCCTTTGATGTAATTGCCGCGATCTCGTCTACATAGCTCGAGGTGGTGTGAAATTCTGTTCCAAACTTGCTGCCATATTTGGCAGTGGCACCTAGCATTTGATCAAGTTCGTCTTCAAAGAGCCCCCTGCCGTCAATTACGAACTTTAGGCCGTTCCATTCAAGGGGGTTGTGTGACGCGGTGATTATCATTCCTGCCCCGTACTTGCGTGCGTCTCGAAATGCCGCAGGAGTTGGGGCTACGCCAATATCGTAGACATCGATGCCGGCGGACATTAATGCCGCAGCTGCCACCTGTGAGATCAGGCGGCCGGACGGGCGGGTATCTCGCGCCAGCACACATTTGCCGGATTTTATCATAGTTGCGAACAGCCGGGCAAAGTTGTCGACTTCGTGAAGGCCAAGATCCTTCCCATAGATTCCCCTTACGCCCGAGATCGATACTTTCAAGCTGTGGAAAAATTGATGCCGCCGTTATTTAATGTCGCGCCACGAACGAATAAATAAAGAACTTTGGAACTTTGCTTGTTCGCCCTAGTAGCTCAGCCTGGCAGAGCGAAGGTTTCGTAAACCTTAGGTC
>JANWIX010000074.1 GCA_025449675.1 Nitrososphaera sp.
AGCACCAAGCTTCGGCGAGGTGTTCAGCCTGCCATTCCCAATAGCCCAACGCACTATACTGGGATTGCTTGCGCCATCTTGATTGGTGGTAAGCCACCGAAAAGGTGGCAGCAAGCGCACCACGAAATGCGGCTTCCGGAAACACGCAATGAACTGCCGTAACTGTGATCCTTTGCGCGACGGTCGCGTCATTTTTTTATTCAACGAACCATTAAATCAGGGATTCAAAATCCCAGCTAAAGGCAATGTCAATAGTATGCGTATCGCACAAAGAAGACGCCGACGGGATCTGCTCTGGTGCAATCATTAAAGCCGCCGTCGACGCGTCAAAGGTGGTGCTTGTCGATTATTCCAATCTAATTGTAAAGCTGGAGAAGGTTGTCTCTTCATCGGAGAAAATTGAACAGCTGTTCATATGCGATCTCGGCCTCTCGAAAAAAAACGAGGAGAAGTTTGTAGAGCTGCTGTCAAAGATAGCTTCTGCTGGCACAGAGGTAACATATATCGACCACCACGACATCAGCAAGGAAACTGTTCAGGCTCTAAAGAAGGCTGGCGTGACACTCGTGCACACCGTTGAGGAGTGCACCAGTATCCAGGCGTACGCCAGGTACAGGAAAAAATTGCCGGCCCACGCTGCATTTTTCGCGGCCATGGGTGCGCTCACGGACTATATGGAGACCAAGCCGGTTGCGTCTGAAATCATGCCCAGGTTTGACAGGCAGTTTCTGATGCTTGAAGCCACGACTCTTTCCTACATGATCTCTGCAAACCAGCACAACGACGAATTTCTCATCAAAGTAGTTGACACGCTGGCCAAGATGAAGTACCCGCATGACGTCAAGGGCGGCTTTGAGATCGCAGAAAAGTATGCAAAGAGCGTAGCCAAGGCGGTGGAGACGATACAAGAGTCGATAGTAAAGCTGGACAACGTGGCCCATGCGCCCAGCACTGTTGACCTGTCGTCGAGCATGGTTGTCAATTTTGTACTTGGATCTTCTGGCAAGCCAGTAGCGATGGTTTACAAATTGAAAAACGACATAGAATCCTACATCTTTTCGATACGCGGAGCTGCGGAATGCAAGATTCATCTAGGCCGGCTCGTAAACGAAGTCGCTTCCGGCCTTGGCGGCAGCGGAGGCGGCCACGACAGGGCCTGCGGGGCCGTTATCCCAAAGGACAGGCTCGAGGAATTCATAAAGACGGTTGACAAGCGAGTCGGCTAGCGTATCTCTGCGATAAATTCTACTTCGACTGCGCTGTCAAGGGGAAGGCTGCTGACTCCGACTGCCGCCCTCGCATGCCTGCCATTGTCGCCAAAGACTTGGACCAGAAAATCCGAAGCCCCATTGACAACCTTGGGCTGATCAGTAAACGACGGTTCGCAGCTGACGTATCCAGTCACCTTGACAAACCGCGAAATCCTGTCAAGGCTGCCGAGCGCATGCTTTAGCTGGGGAAGGCCGTTGATAGCGCAGAGCCTTGCGGCCTGCTGCCCGGCCTCTATGCTCAGATCCTTGCCAACCTTTCCTTTGTGTTTGAGCTGCCCATCCTGTATGGGGATTTGACCTGACACAAATGCAAGGCTGCCCGCGATGACTACTGGGACGTACGATCCAGCAGACGCCGGGGGAGCCGGCAGGACGACACCGAGGGATATCAGCTTCTCTTCGATCATTGGCAGGAGTTGCGCTGCGAGCGTATTTATCCTGTCGCAAAAGCGAATATTTTTAAAAAGCATTGTCCAGAGATATGGTAGAGAAATGTGCGCCCATCACGAAGAAGCTGAAGGCGGCTATTACGGCAGGAACATGAAGATAGTTGCATGGTCGATTCTGGTGATGGGAATATCTCTTGCGATAATCATAATTCTCTGGGCTTGGTTTGGATATATCGGCCCTAGATTCTCAGACCAAGTTCTCCTTGACCAGCAAGTAACGTTGAGAGAGCAGTACGGACTACCGCCAGCTCCTGTTGTGACCGAAGAACAGGCGCAGATACCGCCTTCCCTGAGAGACAAGTGATTACAGCAAATCTTCGTCTATCTTTTCAATCTTGTCGACGTACTGAAGACAGTTGCAACCAGGAACGAGACATTTGCCAACTCGCAGGATCGAGTCAGTTCCCGCGGTGTTGAAATCATGGGCTATGTGTGTGTGATGGCACCGCAGGCAGTTCATGATCGCAATATTGCAGTGATGGACTGTGTTAAATGTTTTCATCGAGAAGCACCGGCCGCGTACAGGAGTAAAAAACAAAGGATTATAGAGGAATTAGCCAGCACGAAGCTACGCTCATGGGCGACATGAAGAATTACGAAAGCCGGACTGCAAAGTCTAGGCGCCTTTATTCGCGCTCTTCAAATGTTTTTCCAGGTGGCATCAACCACAATATTCGATTTTTTCAGCCGTACCCATTCTTTGTTGACTCCGCAAAGGGCAAGCATCTCAATGATATTGACGGCAACAGGTTCACTGACTATTGGATGGGGCACTGGGCGCTCATTCTGGGCCACTCGCCAAAGCCTGTCGCGGATATTCTTGCGACGCAAGTCCGCAACGGCACGCTATTTGGCACTGTCAACCCTGTAAGCGTCGAACTCGCAGAGACGATCCAAAAACTGATGCCCAGGGCAGAAATGATGCGATTTAGTACCACAGGCTCTGAGGCGACGATGTACGCAGTCAGACTGGCGAGGGCCAAGACTGGAAGGCGGGTTATCGCCAAGGCGATAGGCGGGTGGCATGGGTTCAACACTACTCTCATGCAGACTGTAAACTATCCATTTGAGTCAGAGGAAGGCCCGGGGCTGATTCAGGACGAAGGGCAATACGTCGAATCCATACCGTTTAACGATCTCGAGGCTTCACTAAAGGTTCTCGAAACAATAAAGGACGACCTTGCCTGCATTATCATCGAGCCCGTGCTTGGGGGCGCCGGTTGCATCACGCCGGAGGATGGATACCTCCAGGGTCTGCAGGAATTCGCCAAAAAGAACGATAGCCTGTTTATCCTAGACGAGATAGTCACCGGCTTTAGGATGTCTCTTCGAGGCGCTGCTAGCATTTACAGACTTGAACCAGACCTCTTTACTCTTGGCAAGATCGCCGGGGGAGGGTTGCCAATAGGAATAGTGTGCGGTGACAAGGAAATAATGTCGCTAGCCGATCCGATTTCAAGAAAAGACAAGGAAGCCAGATGCGCGATAGGCGGAGGGACCTTTTCAGCAAATCCATTGACAATGTCTGCCGGCCTTGCCACTCTGAATTTTCTTAAGAAAAATCCCGGTGTTTACTCAAAAATAGACAGGCTCGGCAGTATGGCAAGAAAAGGATTGGAAAAAACGTTCGCCGAAGGGAACATTCAGTGCAAGGTCACGGGTGCAGGCTCTCTATTTCTCACGCACTTTGGACATGAACAGGTCAAGGATGCGACCGACGTCGCTACATCGGATAGAAACATGCTGACAAAGTATCACCTGGCTCTGATGGCCGACCATGACATTTTCTTCCTGCCGACCAAGATGGGAGCTTTTTCGTATGTTCACGAAGAGAGTGATGTCAAGAAACTCTTGGCAGCCACACAAGAAATAGTCAGCTCTGGAATTCTACGAAAGAAAAAGTAGGTCTGAGGAACTGAAAGCCGGCTTGCATGTCGCCAGAGAGTCAATCGCGAACGATCACTACGGAATCTTCAAAAAAATTTTCTGAATTGCCCGCACGCCAACACTTAAAAAGCGGAAACAGGGAATCCTACGCTCGTATATGCCTGCCCGGAAAAATACCTCACGCAAGAAGCGATTGATGAAGGCCACAAGGCAGAACAGGCCGGTGCCGGCGTGGGTAGTCATACGAACGAACAGAAAGGTGCGGACCAACCCCAAGCGAAGGATGTGGCGCAGGTCCGACGTAGATGTAGGTTGATAAGAAATGGCGACAGTTGAAGATAATCTTACACGCGTTTACACTATTAATCTTGGCAGGGCATGGCTGACACCCCAGTACAAGCGCACCGACAGGGTTATCAACATTATAAGAGAATTTGCCGAGAAGCACATGAAAAGCGACGAGATCAAGCTGGATCAGGATCTTAACAGGCAGATATGGTCCAGAGGAAAGACCCACCCTCCGAGAAACGTCAGGGTAAAAATGACCAAGGACGAGGACGGCGTAGTCACGGTCTCGCTCTACGAGGATTTGCCGGCGGCCGAGGAGGCACCAGTAGAGGAAAAGAAAGTAGAAGCAGAACCGGCCGAAACGGCTGCGGCTGCTGAGGAGCCTGCGCCAGAGGCAAAGGCAGAAGAAAAAACCGAAGCACCCGCCAAATGATCGATGTCTGCCCTGTGTGCTACAAGTTCCTCCAGTCCGTCAACGACCTCAAGAAAATGAAGGATATCAGGCTTATTGGCGAAGGTCAGACCTGCAAGAGCATCTATCACAAAAAGCTGACGGACAGGTAGGATTCTATTTTCTTGGAAAATGGCAAACTTCGCAGGTCGCATACGTCTCGCCGTCGAGATGATTGAAATGAACCCCGCAGGAGTTGCAGGTATGGTGGATATCATTGTAGCCGTCAGAAGCCGCAAAACTGTTGCTTTCGAGCTGCTGGCTCTTGCACGCTATGCACCTGCAGCCGCATGAAATCATGAGACCGATGCGCAAATTTGCAATAAGAATCTATTCGATGTTTGGTATGGCCAGCTCTATGTCCGGGGCAGAGTCGAGATCATCCCAGTCAAGGACGTTTTCTTTCGGGATAATGTCGCCAAGGGGATCATATCTATCGAACCTGGTTTTCTGCGGCGCTGATGCCACAAGGTGCACGCGTACGCCGTCTGACGCCATGACAGACGACATGGCTACCTCAGTGCTTCCTTCTTCCTTGAACATTCCCTGCACATAGCCGGCGATTCTGCCGAGTTCTCCGACCGGAACCCTGTCTCCGCCCATCACGTAGACCATTGCCCTTTTGATGCTAGCCGGATCAGGCACATCCTGGTATAACATGGCAGCAGAATCACGCAAAGAGGTTTCAGAGTCCGAGCCAGTCTTGCTCGTGCACAAGACATTGACTTTTGGCCTTACTCCATTTACCGAGATCGAAGTAATCATCTCAACGATGGCGCTGTTGGTGAGGCCGTAGCACTCCTGCTGAGGCAACTCGGGGTTAGTATCTAGAAAAGCGTCATTGTCCATGACGATTACAGAGTCGGATGTCTCCCGGAGGCGCCTGAGCGCAATGCCTGCTCCAAAAAGGCGGTCCTTCTCAAACTTGAAGGGCATTATGGCAATGGTTATGACTGTCGCGTTTTCCTGCTTTGCTAATCTGCAAACAACAGGGGATATGGCGGCTCCGGAGCGGCCGGCAAGATTAGAGACCAAAATGATTGTAGGGTAACCTTTGATGGCAGAACCGATCTCGCTCTCGCGAAGCTGAGCAAAAGATCGCAGCTTGCCACTTGAGGGGTTGACCCAGCCAGCAGAATCAAGCAAGACCGAGCTGCCGATTCTGTCAGACAGGTCCTTCCTATCGTTGCTTATGAAAAGACATTTGCATTCTACATTCGAACTTGCTGTTTGTGCGATTTTGCTGCCAGCGCCGCCGATGCCGACGAGCAGCACAGGATTCCTTATCAAAAGATCGTTCATACTTTCCCCGAGCTCCCGTCCACAATACATCGGTCAAGTTAAAAAACTTTGGTGATTAAACAGAAGCTATGCATGACGTAACAAAGTTTAGCTTGCCTGCAGAATTGTTTTTGCCTTCAATGAAAATTTGGAAAAATCATAGACTTTGATCCGTTTTGTTTCGCCCAGCGCAGCATGATCCTTTTCATCCAGCACTACCGACTTGTATGCATAGTTGCGCCCCTGCACAGATCCGTTCTTGATTTCATCGATAATGATCTCGCCCTGCCAGCCAACCCATAGGGAATTGCGCTTCTGCGCGATGTCGCGCGCAAGTGCGTGGAGGCGCCTAGACCTGTCCTTTGCCACTTGAGAGCTGATCCGATTGCCTTTCCAAGCAGCCGACTCTGTCCCAGGGCGTGCGCCGTATCGAGAGAGGTTGACAGTGTCCGGCTCGGCCCTTGCGACGAGGTCGAGGGTAGCCTGAAAATCCTCCTCGGTCTCTGAAGGAAATCCCACAATGATATCGGTGGAGATTGCCATCTCGGGAATCGCCCGCCTGAATGCACTAACTGCATCCAGAAAGGTTCTTGCCGTGTGGCCCCGCTTCATTTTCCTCAATATCGTTTCGCTTCCGCTTTCTACCGGAATATGGAGGAACTTGAAGAGCTTGTCGTTTCTTCGGAAAATGTCTACAAGTCCGTCAAGCATCTCCGGGACGTACATTGGATTCATCATTCCAAGGCGTATCTTGAAGGAGCCCTCGAGAGAACAGCATGAATTCAAGAGCTCCACAAGACTCGAGCCGATGTCCTTGCCGTAACACCCGTTGTCCGTCGATGTCAACCAGACTTCTTTGCAACCACCGTCTATGTCGTTCCTGATCTGTTTCATGATGTCACCGATTCTGTAGCTCCTCAGCCAGCCCTTTGCTAACTTTGTCTGGCAGAATGTGCATTCGCTCATGCATCCGCTCGCTATTTCGACAATGCTCACAACAGGATTCATTCTCAACCGAGGAACATTGATCTTGTCGCCGGCAGAATCTTCAAGTGCCACAAGTCGTAAGCCCGATAACGCAGAGGATGCCACTTCTACCACCCTGTCAATTGAATGCGGTCCGAGCAGGCTTGCGTTTGGGCTCAATGCCTCGACTCTTGCCCGGTCTGCTTTTGGCAGGCAACCAGCAACCACGAGTGGCTTGCCTGATTGGGTCAGCGATCTGATCCTGCTCATCATCTTGTGTTCGGTCGCGTCCTTGACGGAACATGTAACAACCAAGCTCATGGCGCCTTCGCTGTGGCTCCCTGCAATGTCGTAGCCCGCGTTCCTTAGCAGCCCGCTAATCATTTCGGAATCAGCCATGCTTGCAGAGCATCCGTAGGCCTCGACCCATACCTTGGGTTTTTTCCCTGCCTCCTTGGTTTTTTTCAGCCTGGAGATCGACTCGATCAGCTCCGGCCTGAGAGACCTTGTAATCATGACAGAATCGCAATGAGCTGTGCATGACTTAAAAACGATGCTTTTTCAAAGGAGAACACTACTGTTCTGACCTGCTCCGGGTCCACAATTCGGTCAGAATAGAAACGTACCGGGTTACAAGTTCGCCAGATTCCATCGTTTCACGGTTTTTTTCGAGGTCGTTTCCAAATGCAATCATCAGGGCTTTCGGCATCTTCAGGTATTCGTTCATGAATATCAAAAGGGAATAGTACATCAGCTTCATCATCTGCTCGTTATCGCCGCCCGTGATCTTCATGTCAGACATGACATTTGATGCCACTTGCGAGAACTGAGCAGACAACATGGCTTTCTCTTCTTTTTCGTTCGGAAATCTTATCGCACCCATCTGAAGCAGGTCTTCGATTGCCGACGCTGTCCTTTCAAGCCGCTGATTATGGTCATCTGCCATGCCACTTTGTGGCCAACAAGGCTATTTTAGATTGCTTGTAAGCAACCGGTATTCCGATACCAGGTGCGGGTCAACCACCCCCTGGACAACGGAGGCGGTGCCGTCTGACAGCCTGATGTCCATGGCGACGGCGCTATAGGGAATTTCAAACTTTTCCACTTTCTCCTGATCAGCGACGTCAAGAAATCTCTCGATCCTCTCTCCGCAGGAAAAACCATAGATTCTGTTGATCCTTCTGTGTCCTGAGCCGGCGGCCCTGCCGCCCGCCGAGCCGCGAGATTCTTCGACCATTAGGATATAGATCTCATTTCTTGAGGGCTTGTCCAAATGGACTTCGTCCTGCGAGACCACCAGTTTTCGCTGCGGGAGCCGCAAAATCTCATCTATCGACTCTGACATCTGGCAGGAGAAGTCTGCGCGGACCTATATTATTTCTTGTAACGATTAATGAGGTTCAGGATGCAAAACATGCGCAAACATAAATAATTCGAATGCCCTATCGCTGATCGCATTGCGAAGAGACGAAAGGTATTGGCAGCTCAAAGAGTCTGCGAAGTGGTCGCTGGAAGTGGACGAAAGGAGGCGCGCAATCAGAGAGCTGGTCAGCGGCTACGGCATGGACGCAATACAGGCAATAGAGGAAGTCAAGGACGTATCTGCGTACGATGAAATAAAGAGGGCCTGCATTGAGGCGATAAAGTCAGCAAAGAACGCGCATTCGCCAGTAATGCATCGAAAAAAGAAAAAGTCTAGAAAGGCGTCTGCCAAAAGAAAGTCAAAGCGAAAGTAATCGCTTGAACTGTCATTTATCGCCGAGAAAAACCTGAGCCGAATTCGCAATAGATATAATGTCTTTGGCCATCATCGTTTGCATGGTCAAAACAGCATCGTCACAGGTTCTCAAGACAGGAAGCAGCGCTCCTGATTTTGCGCTGAAAGGCGTTGATGGCAAGTCGCACTCTTTACACGACTATAACAGCAAAAGCACGCTTGTGGTTTTCATCTGCAATCACTGCCCTTATGTGAAGGCAAGGATAGGCGACCTGGTCGCGTTACAGAACAAGTTCAAATCGTCAGAGCTGCAGGTAATCGGAATAAACAGCAACGATCCGAATTATCAGGACGAAGGATTCGACAACATGGTAAAGTTTGCCAAAACCTACGGCGTGAACTTTCCATACCTGATTGACGACAGCCAGCAGGTTGCAAGGGACTACGGTGCGGTCTGCACTCCCGATCCGTTCCTGTTTGACGCAGGCCGCTCTCTTGCGTTTCATGGGAGAATAAATGATGCACTAGAGCCGGAAGCCAAGCCAAGGGTGCCGGTGATGGAAAATAACGTGCGCAAGCTGCTCAATGGAGAAAAGTTGGAAAATGACTTTGATCCGTCCATCGGCTGCTCTATAAAATGGAAGAGCTAGCCGTACTGAAATACGATTCCCTTCTCCCCTCTTGGGTGGCGCCACTCTGTTTCTTTTGAGCAGGTGCCGCACTCTATGCACGCCTCATGCTGGAGAGTCACGTCCTCTCCTTCAAGGCTGTAGCAGTTTGTAGGACAGAGCGTTACCATCTTTTTCATGAATTCAGACCTTGGTTCCAAGACCTTGATGTGCGAGGTCCGATCGTCGTCGTATTTCAGTTTTGCAACCCTTTGCGACACTGTCGGTATCGTGGGCGCGTAAGTCGCGCTGACCGGCTGGCCCATTTTTTCGGCGAGCTCGATTGGAACCTGCACATAAGTGTCTTCAGACTCTACCAATGGCAGCAGCCTGTCGTACCCCAGTATGTTTGCCAGACCCACGGCAAGTCCCCTCAGAGTTCCACTTGACATCAACTTGAAGACCATCCCGTAGCGCTGTCCGATAATGTCCTTTGGAACGTCTTTTGTGGCATCCAGGAAGATTTTCAGGTAGTCCTTGTCGATCTCTTTCATGTCCCGGGTGTACGGGCTGTCGTTTACCAGATCGCCATAGTACTGGCCCATGTATTCTGGAGAGAAATTGCCTCTGTCGATTGCTCTTGCGGCCGCATTTGCCGCGCGGACGGCGTCGTCAATACCGACATTGAGCCCCTCTATGCGCGGCCCGATAAACACGCCCCTTCCCGCAGCATCGCCTATGAACAGAATGTTCTTGTGGTATGGCTTTTTCATCATGCACCGCTTACCGTCGGGCACGAGCTTGGCCGAGTATTCCAGCTCTACATAGTCTGTGACAAACTTGGTCCTGTACTTTGTCGTGAGCTCGTTTCTCACAAAGTCAAGCCTTGCCTTTATTTCGTCCTCGGACTTGTACTTGCCCGCCTCGACCAGCTTTTTCCTTGCATCTGGCGAATGATATGCGTCCCGCAGTTCATTCCATGTCTTTATCAGTTTGCTTACCGCAAAGCGCGCCCGAAGCTGCTCCTCCTTTGGAAGGTTTCGGTCGATCTCCTCCTTTACCGCGACTTCGTCCTTGATGAATTCCGACACCATTGGATTTTTCAAAAGCGCGTTTACGAGCTGGGAAGGCTCCGCCGGGAGGCGCATGAGCGAATCATAGTGGTACACCGCTCCCACCGATAGAGTGTCCCGGTTTGTATAGACAAAGCCTCCGCCGATGTGATTTAGCGTAACGTCACCAGCGAACAGGTGTGCCGCTCCCTCTCCAGGCCCGACGCCGAACCGCTGCTCGATTATTTCTTCGGGCAACTTTACCACAACTTTTACTCCCTGATAGAGGTCCTCCGGTGTGAACTTTGGCCTCGCGCCTGTCATCTCTGCCACTTCAGAGTTCACGCCATCTGCCGCAATTATCGCCTTTACCTCAAACGGTTCCAGCTCGTCTGTTTCTATGATCGCCCTGCCGTCGTCCTGCCAGCTTATCGACTTGACATGGACTCCGGAAACAATGCCTCCGCCCTGCTGCTCGGCGCTTTCGCCGGCTCGCTTGGCGAACCAGGCGTTCAGTTTGCTCATCAAGACAGTGTACCCAAAGTTTGCCTGGTACTCGTGAGCAGCTGTCAGGTCCATTGTAAAGATCTTGTTGCGCGAAGTAGAATGCAGCATGTACTTTGTTATCTTGCGCTCTACCGGGAGGTCGGAAAGAAAATCAGATCCGTACACGTCTTCGACGTTGTGCGCCTTTCCCTGCCTCGGTTTCTTTGAATACAGAATCCCTCCAGAAACGTTCTTGCTCCCGAGTTGCTTGCCTGCTTCGATCAGGATTGCCTGCTTGCCCAGGTTTGACAGCTGCTTGAGTGCGGCCAGTCCCGCCGAGCCGCCTCCGATTACCGCAACGTCGTACTTTTCTACCATTTTACTTCGCCCTTATGGCTGGCTTTTGCTTTTGCAGCTCCTCCAGCAGGACCGGGATCACGTCTTCCATCCTCCCCTTGATGAAAATGTCACACTCGTCTTTTATCGGCGCGTTTTCATCTGGGTTTATTGCCACGACAAAACTGGATTCCTTCATGCCGACAATGTGCTGCATCGCGCCGCTTATCCCAACTGCCACATACAGGAGTGGCGCCACTTTTCTGCCGCTCGTTCCGACAACTCTGTCAGGGATCATGTATTTCGAGTTTGTAGCTTCGCTGACTGCAAAGGGTTTTTTCGAAATTGGCAGCGAGACTCCGACTTCGCCCTCAAGCTGTTCTGCCAGCTGGGCAACAAGCCTGACGTTTTCTTCTGGCGACTCTTTGACTCCCCTGCCAAAACTGACGATGGCTTTGTGGCTGTCAAAGTCGACCGCGCTCTTTACTATTTTTCTTCCAATGACCCTGACTTTCAAGTCGCGTTCACTAAATGACGGCTGGTGATCGACTACTATTCCACGCCTTGAAGTATCGCGCTCTATTGGCGCAAAGACTCCGGGAATAATGCTGCAGGCCTGGGGGTGGTACTCCCTGGCGATTGCCGGGTTTCTGTTGTCAAGGCACAGGATGGTAGTCCAGAGAAATCCCGAAAAATCAGGACGGTACATTTCCAGGGTTTTTTCATACATTAATCCCTGGCCCTTTGTCTTGTGCTCGTGCTTTATCTCCAGGTCCTCGATGACTAGCTTGTTGATATCCGAGGCAAGGCCGGACTCGAGCTCTGCAAGGACCGTTGAAGAAAGCTGGCGCCCGATGTTGTCGGCCGCAAAAAACATGTAGCGGGGCTTTACGAAATCAGTCGCCTCTGAAAACTTTGATGCCAGCTCGCGGTCTTTTGCTATCTCGCTAATCACCTTGGTATCGACGAGATTTCTGGCATGTTCAAATTCCTTACTGTCTGAATAGATCACCGCGTCAGCTCCGAAAAATATCAGCTCCTCGCAGAGCTTTCTTGTGTTGTGTCCCAGGACGACAGCGACGACTTTTTCGTCCGATCGATATTTCCTGTTAAAGCCATCCATCAGGCGCCTCGCCTCGCCCAGCATTTCAAGGCTCACCGGCACTGGCTTGCCGTCCTCATGTTCTATTACGACGTAGAGGTGCCTGTATTTTTCCGTCATTTAATGACCATTCCTCCAAGTATTTCGTACATTTTTGCGGCCGCCTTTCGGAGCTCTTCGCGGCTGCTGCCGTCAATGACTTCTGCCTTGCGGCTTGCCTTTGCCTTTGGAATGCGCTCCACCTTGTAGACTATGGTGGGAGATCCGGGTAGGCCGACTAGCTTTGGGTCTGCCCCAAGTTGCTGTGCGTTGAAGACCTTTAGGTATCGCTTGTAGTCCTGCGCGCGGACCTTTCCTTCCTTTTGGTATTTTTCAAACGCCAGCCTCTGCGATACTGTGTTAAATGACGCCTTGTACGAAGGGTCTATTGCGATAAAGACCGGCAGTGGCGCCTCCACTTCTTCAATGACGTCATAGAACCCCTGAAGCGAGATCAGTCGCTTTGCTCGGACCATCCTGTTCGGCACGTCAATATCATAATCGATTACGTTGCCAAGAAAGGTAAAGCCGAGCTTCCACGCTGTCTGCGGGCCCGTCTGGCCCGTCTCGCCGTCTGACGCCCGATGTCCAGAGAACACCAGATCTAGTTGTCCTCCCTCGACCTTTGCTATGCCGTTTCTCAGCACTTCAGCTGTGGCAAGAGTGTCGGCTCCTGCAAACATCCTGTCGCTGTACAGATGCAGCTCGTCGGCGTCGCAGAGAACTTGTGCCTGCTGGAGAGCGACATCGGCAATGGGCGGTCCCATGGTGGTTACCGCTATCCTGGCGCCATACCTGACCTTGGCATAGAACGCAGCGCTTGAAGCGACGGCGCTGTGCGGCCCGAGAATGCTCTTTGTCTCGGCCCTGTTGAGAGTGCCATCGGCGTTATAGCTCACGTTTCCCTCGGAAAAGTCAGGCTCTAATTTTACAATAACTGCTGCATTCAGAGTGTTACCCGGCATCAAATATCCCTTTATCTCCATTTACTACCTTTAAATGGTTTTTGAATGTCCGTTAGTGAGTGGTAACTGCCCGTTGCATCGGAATAGATCGCAGGTCTTCGTATGCGGCCCTCAACTTGCCATAGTATTCCGGCATTTTGGGCTGGAGCATTGTATAGGAAATATAAAAGTCTTCGGCTTCTCGCATGTAACGCTTTATCTTGTCGTGCCCGGGGATCTTGCGGATAAAGACCATGTTGTTCAGTCTGTCTGCCAGCTTTATGGCCTTGACATCGTACTCTGAATGACGTAGGATGTCGCTGTATTCGTGAAAGCGCGCCAGCTGTCGCTCTGCATCGCTATTTCCCGGGTAATTTTCAAGCGGCTTTATTTTTAGCTCGGTCGCAATTTCGCGGATCTTGCCGCCAAACCGATATTCCATGTAGGCCTCGAAGCCATACGACTTTGATTCGTGGAGGTTCAGGATCCTCTCGTCATCCTCCATGACATCGTGCAGAATCGCTGCAGCGATTTCCACGCTTGTGATGTTTCTGTTCCCTGAACGATAGTGGCGGACCACGTCCATTGCCACAGGCCATGTGTGAGTCCCCAGAAATGCGGAAACGCCATCCTCCCGCATCAGGCCAGAGTGCACTTCTTCCGCAACTTCGACCGCGCTTTCAAGATAGCCGTCGATACGTATCTTGGCCTCGTTCTCTAGGAATGTCAGGAACTCTTGCTTTTCCACCTGCTTGATTTCAAGTCGTTCCATGCCCTAATATAGTGCTGGTTGAACAAAAGAGTTGCTGTCATTTGGCAGGCCCTCGTCCAGAGGGGGAATTCTGGCACTCGTACCTCGGGATTAGCCATATTTCAGCAATATAGAAACATTATAGAAGTTTTTTGCTTGATTCGCATCAAGGCCGTCATTCTTTAGCAGTTTTTTTGACTCGGCTATGTATCCTTCCTCGTTCCTGATTCTTGCCAGCTCCTTCACCTTTAGATCGAAATCTAGGCCCTCCAGACGTTCATGGTATTTGACATACAGTTCTTCTTGGCGTTCTTCAAGAAAGGTTTCGATCCCTTTACTTCCCATATTTCTTTCAATAAAATCATGAGCAGATGTTGCAATGCCACTGTAGGACTGGAAATAATGTCTTGCCCTGACTTAGACACTACCCAAGACCGCAAAGCTAAAAAGAAAAAGGATGATGCATGATTTATGGAAATAAAGGACAAAGTCATGCTCATCACCGGCGCTTCTGGCGGTATTGGGAGTGCTATCAGCAAACATCTGGGTGACCTGGGGGCGAAAATGGTTCTAACATCGAGGGATCAGAAAGAGTTGAAAAAACTATCGAGTGAGATACCAAATTCCGCAGTTATCTCCGGCGATTTAACGCAGGCGAAGGATGCCAAGAGGATCGTTGAAACGACCGTGGAGAAATTTGGCCGCATTGATGTGCTTATCAACTGCGCGGCGCGTGCTATGTTCGCGCAGGTTGAGCAGGTTAATCTTGAGGAATACCGCTCCCTTCTTGAACTCAACGTTGTCGCGCCGCTTCAACTTATGCAACTCGTCATCCCCCAGATGCGCATTCAAGGAGGCGGTACTATTCTCAATATCAGCTCGCTCTCGTCAAAGAAATATATCCCGAAAATCGCAGGGTATGCCTCCACAAAATATGCTCTAAATGCTCTTTCGCTTACGGCGCGTCAGGAGCTTGCCAAAGATGATATCGTTGTTTCTATCATCCGGCCGAATATAGTTGATACTGACTTTGGCAGGCATACTCCAAGCTCCGAGCCGGATGCTCTGCGCCATGCTTCGGACGGTTCGGTATTGCCGCATGTTCTTACAACGGAGACAGTCGCGAAAAAAGTCGCTGAACTCATTCAATCGGGCGAGCCTGAAGTGGATATCTTGGAAAATTAACAACTTAGTTTAACAAAGAAGAAATACTCTGTCTAAACCAGACACTGGTGAAAATTCGGCTCAAAAGCGACTGCTGTTGATGATACAAAACTTGAAGTGTGGCCGGCGGTCTGGGTGCCTCCAGCGGTTCAAAAATTAGATTCCTGGTCATGGATCACTGGCAATTACTGAAGTTGAGTGGACAGCGTACTCGTAACCTACATAATTAGCGAGTATGTAGCAAATGTGAGCAAGCCGCATCATGGTCTCTGACGAGTTCATAGATGATCAGCAAAAATAGAATCCCTACTTTCCTCGTGGATTTGTGCTGCATCTAGATAATTACGCACGGTATGATTTGTTGGAGAGCTTAAAGCTCATGACGAAAATGATGATAAATCTGTGATGTAGTCAAAATTGTCCCTACTGGATATTGCCATGCACTGCACCGCGTTAAGTTCTAACCGCTTAAGATGATTCCACGTTCCCACCTTGAATTAGAATGCCGATACATCTGATAGCAAATGAGGCAGGCAAGGGAATCACAGCCTTGGTCTTGTCATGCCTTCTCTTGACATCATTTCTTGCGATCAGAGCAAGCGACAATGTTATAGCTAACGCCGAAGAATCTGATGACGCCGGAGTACTACAGGCATCAGACTCTGATTCCGGTGAAGTGATCGCAGCATCCGGCAGCAACAGACTTGTAGTATTGGAAGATAACACCCCGGGGAACTATGATATTTTGCTCAAGCGTAGCACCAACAACGGTGCGACATGGCAAGCAGCAAAGAACCTCAGCAATAATCCGGGCGACAGCTACAATGCAAAAGTAGCTGCGTCTGGCTCAAATGTGTACGTTGCTTGGCTGCAGCTTGATTTTGGCGGGACGCTAGAGGACATATTTTTCCGAAGTACAGACAATGGCGCTACTTGGAAGCCTATTGTCAAGATAACCTCCATTGGCACTGTTGGTTCCTCTACTCCACAACTGATCGCCTCGGGTACTAATGTTTACGTAGTGGGAGCAGGAAAATGGTGAAATCTATAGTTTATCAAAGTAGATTTACAAAAAACCGATTAGCACAACGGTGACCGAATCAGAAAACGGGCTATTTGTCCTGCAGTCTACCAATTTTATAACACAATAGCAAAGATAAAGTTTCCGAGGCGAATACCTTGTGGGAAGTCGGCTGATTCGGTAGAGTGGTGGAAATCGACTGATGAAATCTGGAAGTTACCACAATGAAATTCCGGCAGTTGTTGTGGTCTCAGTGTGGGAAATGCGTGATTCAATCTTGGCCAGTCTCGCAAAGATGATTGTGAGTAATTCTTCAATCAGAATTGACGCTCCTGCGTCCTTAGGAATGTTGCCGATTACAAATACCGCCTCTTTACTCTTGACACTCATATCAATGCTAAAGCCCACGCCTTTTCCAATCCTTTCCAGGCTCGATAGCATCTCCCGGAGGTTTGATGTGGTAATCGCAACCCCTCCGCTTCCCGGTGCATTTTGAAGTTCGATTAGTGATTTTTCTGCTAACCACTGATAAACCGATTCTGCGGATGGAGTTGTTTTATCATTCTTTAGAAATAGTATCAATTTGGATCTAGAGGGATCTGCAAAGGGTGTATCCCTGACATCAATTTTCTCCAAAATCACTGTTCTCATCATATTGATGTGGATGTGCTACTCAAAGATGATGGCAGTTGAACATAGAGTCAATACTTTTGATAATTCCTTTACTCTGTCCAGATTCGGATCTTTGTAAACCAATCAGTGGCCCAGAAGTATATTCACAAGGCACTACTAAGACAGCGTACCCATGAGATGTTGGATGTCCGAGATAAGGGTGATTAACCACGTCTTGTACTTGTCGAAGAGGAGGATAAGTGCCTGACTGACTTCATGCGCCAGCTGGAATGCAAATACTGTGGTCAGGCAATATATTTTGACGATGGATTCAGATCAAAGACAGGGAAGCTCATCGCTTTGGACTGGCGGTCGGAATTGCCTCACAAATGCGCGCAGCGACCATAAAATTCCAGGCATAAGGGGAAGGTCGAGGGTTTCTAAATCGTACGGCAACTAGCCGTTTTATTATAGCTCCCTGACAACCGGCGGCGATGACACGCCGGTCATTGACCTGAATGAACAGGCGCGCGAGCAGATGCAAACAGAATGCAAGATTGTAATTGTTCCTGGCGCCACTCATTTGTTTGAGGAGCCGGGCAGGCTCGAAGAAGTTGCAAGACTGGCAGCCAATTATTTTGTTGTCTGCTACTGCAAGATGCCTTATGCCATTTTTTGCCATAGCCTCGACTGCTCTTTCTATTGGAGTCCTTATCGATAGACACAAAGAGGAGTAGACATTCTTACTGTGGCAGGTGTCTTGCTTGGCGGGCTATCCTTTGCAATTACTTGGCGAATCAAGTCGCGCTCTGTGAGTATTCCGACAGGCTTACTGCTATCCACAACTATCACTGCACTGACCTGTTTTTCGAGTATCCTGTTCGCTATTTCAAACGCACTGGTATCGCTGTCAATTGTTACAAGCTTGCTGCTCGTGTAGTCGCTTACGCGGGTTGCCTTGCTTTCTTTTTGTGCCATACGGATTCCGGGATCTCTGTGGTAATATCTTGGGCGAATACCTTGCATTGCAGTGCATTCTTCTTATTTTTAAGAGATGCCCGCTCTAGCATGATTAAATGGCTCAACAGAAAATTTCCAGAATTGTTGTACCGATCGACGGCTCAAAAAATTCGATGGAAGCGGCTGACTATGCAGTAAAGATGGCTGAAAAGTATGGATCAGAAGTAAGCGCTGTGCACGTCGTAAACATCGACCAGTATCTTCAGTCACTTGGTCTTTACAGGTTGTCCTATCCCGACCCAATAAAGAAAAAGATTGAAGAGGCCAAAGTGGAAGCACAAAAGTGGTTCACTGAAATAACCAGAAATGCCGAGCAGATGAAGGTTCAAGTCAAGACCGATGTGATAGATTCCTCATTGTCTGTCGTCGCGGCAATAGTGAATTACGCGGATCGGGAAAAGGCTGAGCTGATTGTGATTGGAACGAGAGGAAGGTCAGGTGTTAGCAAGATGTTACTCGGGAGCGTAGCCTCAGGTGTTATTACCTATGCGCCATGTCCGGTACTCGTAGTGAAGTGAACACTGGAACACCAGCCAGCGTGATAAATCTAGGGCTTCTACGGATTTTTCAACTTATAGGGTGCACTGGTCACTATCCCGGCGATAACCCGCAGAGCTGCAAGCCATGGCGCCAAAGCCAGCGTGACCACAGCTCCAGCCGCTCCCCGGGTGACAGGAATCGACGATAACACTTTGCCTTTTTCGTCTTTGACAACGATCCTCTTTACGATCAATCGCTTGAAATCTTTTATACGGACAAGATGAGTTAAGTTCATGCGATTAACGCCATTAAACGAGCTCCTTGGTCTGAGTGGCAAGACAGCAATTGTTACAGGAGCAGTTGGAATAGGGTACGGAATAGCATACCGGCTCGCCGAGGCCGGAGCTAATGTTGCCATTGCAAGCTTGCATAAGGAGGAAGCAGACAATACCGCTGCAGATTTGACAAAGGCAGGATTGAAAGCGATGGCAATAGCTGCTGACGTATCAAAAGAAGAAGATGTCAAGAGAATAATGAAGGACACGGTTTCTGCATACGGGGCTATAGATATTTTGGTGAACAACGCTGGGATTTATCCGACTATTCCTGTCATGCAAATGTCAAGTTCTGATTTTGAGAGGGTGCTTGCGGTAAATTTGACGAGTGTCTACCTGTGCTCAAAATATGCTGTGGAACAAATAATTAAGCAGGGGCACGGAGGCAAAATAATAAACATCACGTCAATTGATGCACTACATCCTTCATCTGTTGGTCTTGCTCATTACGACGCTTCAAAACACGGCGTATGGGGGTTCACAAAGAATCTTGCGCTGGAGGTTGCGCCATATAAAATTTGGGTGAATGCGATCGCTCCAGGGGGCATACTCACTCCCGGGGTGAAGAAGATGCAACAATCAATACCTCTCCCGAAAAGCATAGATCCTAGCAAAATACTTGAAGGCTTCCTATCAAAAATCCCCATGCATCGACTGGGCGAAGCCGATGAAATAGGAAAGGTTGCATTGTTCCTTGCTTCAGAAATGTCATCCTACATGACTGGCAGTCAAATAGTTGTGGACGGAGGAGTACTGCTCTCCTAGCAACATCATTTATCATGGACTCATTAAACTTCAGACTGACGACAGCGATACTGTCACATACGCTTCAGACATCGTCAGCGATTACCCTGAAAGAGGGCAAGTGGATCACCGCGAGACGCTGATATTCAGCGCGCCTGACGACAGCAGACCTCCCGTGAAATAGAGATGCGGGCAGTGCAAGACTGTGTACTCTGATATCTAATAGGCTAGAAGCACGATAAATATGTCGGAGTGTCGCGAACTGGGTCGATGGAGCTTACCGTGACCAATCAAGATAATGTTCGTCACGCTTTGTATATCGATGGCCTGAACTTGATGACGAGATTTCTGGAACCAGGTGAAAGCGAAGTACTGACGTTCTACTCTGAAGGCGAGGCCACGTACAACTATTATGACTACGAACATCGGGAATCACCGCTAGGACAAATACATGCAGTCAAGGTTACCACTTACGAGTAGACTGTATCTAAAGCGAGCATTTAGCGACACCCGTCGTCAATGAACTTTACTTTTTCCAGAAATTACTGATGGGCCCAGCGCGAAACGCGATATAGCTACAATCTGGATCTCGCCCAACTCATGCCTATGAGGCTAAGATCTACAAAAAATCAACTTGATCGCGGAGCTGCGACAATGGATGAGATGGCCTTACCTCGTGCCATGCATCATAAATTGTAATGATTTGACCATATTAACTGTAGTTAGTTCTCCTTTTTACGTCTTGTTCGACAGGTAACCTTACCGTTATTTTGTCAGGCGCTCTGACCCTATTCATCGTGTTTGGGCTTCAGCGCATCATGACGCCGTTGTTGACGATTAGGTAAGTTTAAGTAATCTTTTACTCAATTTTCAATTTGACTAGGCTATGAGGCAATACCACAATGGGAAATAGCAATGATAGTCAAACTACGTTGAAAGTATCTGAAACCAATCCCAAGCTTGTTGGGAGAGGACTGGCACTAGTCGATCCCAAAGTTATGGAAGAATTGGATCTTTCAACAGGTGATGTCATTGAGGTCGCTGGTGAGAAGAAAGGCTATGTGATTCTCTGGTCAAGCCCGCCCAATGACTATGGCAAGAAATTGATTAGGATTGATGGATATACAAGAAACGAAATCGGAGTAGGGATCGATGATACAATCACCATCCGAAAAGTCATTGTAAAAAGAGCAGAGCAAGTGAAACTGGCCCCAACAGAGGAACTTAACATTGTGGGGCTTGAAGAATACCTTCCTGAATTGCTTAATGGGCGCGTGGTTGCAAAGGGAGAAGTTGTTCCACTTAACGTCATGGGCAGAAGAATAGGCTTCACAGTCACAAGCGTTTCGCCTGCAGATGCCACAGTATCACTAATCGATGGCAATACCGAGTTTGTTATTGGGACAGTACCCAAACAAGCGGCGAAGGGAGTGCCGCGGGTAACATATGAGGACATTGGTGGACTCAAGAATGAAGTGCAGAAAGTACGTGAGATGATAGAGCTTCCCCTCAGGCACCCGGAGATATTTGACCGAATAGGGATTGAGGCCCCAAAAGGGGTCCTTCTCCATGGTCCTCCCGGGACCGGAAAAACACTCCTTGCCAAGGCTGTAGCAAATGAAACCAACGCCAATTTCTATTCGATCAGCGGCCCGGAGATAATGAGCAAGTTTTACGGCGAGAGCGAAGGAAATCTGAGGGAGATCTTCAAAGAGGCCCAAGAAAACGCCCCTTCAATAATATTCATTGACGAAATTGATTCCATTGCTCCAAAGAGGGAAGAAGTGTCTGGTGACGTCGAAAAAAGAATCGTGTCACAGCTTCTTACCCTAATGGATGGTATATCATCAAGGGGGAAGATCGTGGTTATTGGAGCAACAAATAGGCCGAATGCGATTGATCCTGCGCTCAGGAGACCCGGCAGGTTTGACAGAGAAATAGAGATTGGAATACCGGATGAAAAAGGCCGCTTGGATGTGTTACTTATTCACACAAGAGACATGCCCCTGACAGAGGATGTCGATCTTGCCTCAATAGCTCGTGTCACTCATGGCTTCGTTGGAGCCGATCTTCAGGCATTGAGCAAGGAAGCTGCGATGCGATCTCTCCGCAGAATACTGCCAGAAATAGACCTACATCAACCAAAGATCCCGGCTGATATTTTGAACAAGATAAAAGTCACAAAGCTGGATTTTGATGAGGCTCTCAAAGACGTCCAACCCTCAGCGTTAAGAGAGGTCCTAGTGCAAAGACCAAATGTTAGGTGGGAAGATATCGGAGGTTTGCAAGCCATCAAGGACGAGCTGGCAGAGGCAATAGAGTGGCCTCTAAAACACGCGGACTTGTTTGCAGAAGCAGATGTAAAGCCTCCGAAGGGAATATTACTATACGGTCCTCCGGGAACTGGTAAGACCATGATAGCGAAGGCTGTGGCGACAACATCAGAAGCAAATTTCATCAGCATAAAGGGTCCAGAACTCATAAGCAAGTGGGTAGGGGAGTCGGAGAAAGGCGTAAGGGAAGTATTTAGAAAAGCAAGACAGGCTGCCCCGTGTGTTGTGTTCTTTGACGAACTGGATGCTATTGCCCCCCGAAGGGGATCTGAAGGGGATGCACATGTCACGGAGCGGGTGATAAGCCAAATGCTGACAGAGTTGGATGGTTTAGAAGACCTTAAAGGAGTGGTTGTAATTGCGGCAACTAATAGGCCGGATATTATCGATGAGGCATTGCTCAGACCTGGAAGATTTGATAGAATACTTGAAGTGCCACCTCCGGACAATGATGCAAGGAAGCAGATATTCCAGATTCATACAAAGAAAAAGCCGCTGGATTCAGATGTAAAACTTGACAAGCTTGTCGAAATGACAGACGGCATGACCGGCGCTGAAATTGTGGCAATAGTGAATGCGGCAGCAATGTCCGCAATCAAGGAGCACGTCACCCAGAAGGGCAGTAAGTTGAAGATTTCAATGAAACATTTTGAAGGTGCCTTTAGCAAGATCAGACCAAAGAATTCTGCCCGCATAACGAAATGATCGCAATGCATTACACAGCGCGAGAATTGATATACCGTAGATTGATCATTCGTACCCACATTTCATCCGATCACTGGAAGTAAAAGAGCAGGGCCGAGGCTATGGCAAAGTACATTGTCAGACTTGTAATGTCACTTATGATAGTTGTCAGAGGTCCTGAAGCCAAGGCAGGGTCGATGTTGAGTTTTGCCAGTCGAGTAGAAAGAAAAGTCGCTAGGAAGGCTTGGAATAATATACTGAGAAACATTGCCGATCCGATTACGAGGCCAAGAATCAAGCTACCCCAGCCCAAAGTCGCGGCCGCAAAGAGCAGGGCTGCGAAGATTATCCCCAGAAGGCCGCCGATCTTCAGTTCCCTTGTCAGGTATTTTCTGATTGAGAATTCTGGTTCTAGCGCGATCATTCTGACAATAAGCGTCTGGGATTGAGTACCAACGGCATCGCTTAGATAGACCATAACAGGTATGAAGGCTGCGAGAACAATGTAGGACCCTATGACCTGCTCGAAGTTTGAAACAATGTAAGCGGCCAATAAACCCCCCAAAAGTCCCAATGCCAGAGAGGGGAGTCTGGCTCGTACAAGCTTTGATGCTGGAGTCGTTAATTCTTCTATTTCCTTTATGTGATGGAGGATTCCTCCAGACCTAAGAATGTCTTCACGGAATTCATGGTGGAATATGTTAAGGATGGTATCGTAAGGGACGATCCCCTTCAGGCAGTTGTGCTCGTCTATGACAGGCATTGCCTTCAGACCATGTTTCAGAACAAGGTAGATCATTCTCTCTTGATCTGTATGAAAGTCTACGGTTACCGGATTTCTCTTCATCATGTGACGCACCTCAGTCTCATCTGTCGCTTGCAGAATTTCCTTCAAAGATGCAACTCCCTCGAGCTGATTTCGATCGTTGACGACATAGACATAGTCAATCAAGTCAAACTCGGTTGGTCTTGTCATTATCGTTCTCCTGATATTGGCTATCAATTCATTGCCCGGTACCGAAATGAATTTTGTAGTTATCTTGGCTCCTGTAATATCACGCAGCTCGGAAGTTGAACTCATCATAAGGATTACCAAGTAACTGGTTTATTAACACGAATCAGAAATGACCTGTTACCGTATCAAGGAACAGGATCGTGCTGTCTAAAGAATTAGAATGCACTGCAATTCACTGTAAACGGACTGAATAATACTATTGCGTGGGAATGGGTTGCAGTAAGAGCTTGTACATAGTGGGATTTGACGCAAAAGGAGTAATGTGGGATCCAAGAACGCTCGAGCCAGAGCAGACCGTTCTGGATGCCAGGAACACTTTGCTGAAATACAACATTAGCAGAGTAGTCATTGCAAAGAATCGCAAGCCGTTGGGAATAGTCACAGAAAAGGACATTGCGCGGTTCTTGTACGCACAAGTGCCGGCTAGGCGCCTTGACGAAATTCGCCTAGATGAAGTGATGATAAAAGACCTTGTGGCTGTTGATGAGGGAGCGGGCCTGAGCACTTGTGCGAAACTGATGCTTGAAAAGCAAATCAGCTCCCTGATAGTGGTGGACGACAAGAAGAACCTGAAGGGCATATTCACTAAAACCGACCTGACATCTGCCTATGTGGAACATTTTGCCATGAAACACCGGGTCAAAGAATTCATGACACAAAAAGTCGTAACGGTCACGCCTGACGAGCCCATCCACACAGTGATCATGGTGATGAGCGGCCGCGAGATATCCAGAATGATCGTAGCGAAGAACAACCACCCTGTTGGAATAATTACAGGGCGCGATCTGCTGCCACTGGGCGCGTTCTTTACCCACCTAGACTCTAAACAGAGAAAAGAACAGGCGTTCATTCCTTCCGGGATAAAGGCAATCATGCTGGCATCAGACATCATGACACCAAATCCAATCACCACAAGCGAGGAAACTGACTTGGCCGATGCGGCATACATCATGTTAAGAAACAGGATAAGTGGCCTCCCTGTTGTGAACTCTAATGGGATCCTGACAGGAATTGTGACAAAGACCGACGTCGCCAAGGCCTTAGGCGCACACGCCTAGGGCTCCCACAAGATCATCGCTCAGAGATTTCTATCTGACCACTAGTACTGAGCAATGGGCATGGGATACCACACCGCTTGCAACGCTTCCCAGCAGAAACCGCTTCAAGCCCGTCCTTCCTTTAGTGCCGATTACTATCAGATCGGCTTTTTTCCTCTCGGCATAGTTCACAATCGCATCGGCTACCGAAGCGACGTCAAGTACTGTCTCTGCCGAGACCTCTATTCCGTCCTTTGCGGCCATCCCTCTCACCTCCTCGTACCACATCTCCCCGTGCCGTTTCGCTTCGTCGAGGTATCTTGTAACAACGATTCCCGCACCCTTGTATTCTAGGTAGGGCGTGCTCACTACGGCGTGGACGCAGATTATTTTCGCTTTAGCCATCTTGGCAATATCGATCGCATATCTAGCAGCTTTGAAACACGAGTCCGAGCCATCCAGTGGAACCAAAATCTTTTTCGGCGTCAGGTCGCCAAGTGTCTGCACCATTTTTTCCTGTTAACTCCTCTGGAAGGCCTCTACCAAGTCTCTTGCGGTAACCATCGCCACAACCCTGCCTCTTTTAGTTAGAGGTAGTCTTTTGATCTTGTTGGTGAGCATAATCTTTGCTGCGTCTTTGGCGCCGATGCCAAGTTTTGCGGTGATGACCGGATGTGAGCAGTAATTGCCTACCCTCTCTTCGATATCAACACGTTTGCCCAGTACTCTGTTAAGCAGGTCCCTTTCGGTAAAAAGTGCATAGGGCTCCCCATTCGTGCTTACTATAACGCTCCCAATTCCCTTCTTGAGCATCAGTTTGACGGCACCCAGAATCGTACTGTTTGGCCGCAGCGTGATAATCTTGTTTGCCATTGCGCTTTTTATGGATGGGTTCAGGTCGGTTTCATGGAACGCCCTCATCAGGTCAGAAGCAGTTATTATGCCAGCCAGCTGGTCTGAACCAGTCTTTTCGTCTTTCCGAAATACCAGCAATCTGGTCTTTTTTGAAATCATGATTCTGGCAGCTTCAAGAATTGGGGTATTAGGCGTTACTTTCGTGAACTTCTGCGTCATGATGTACCTGACCTGTTTGTTTGGTATCGTTTTCTCTAGAGTCAGGTATTGCAACAATTCCCGTTCAGTTATAACGCCTGTTATTAGTTCCCCATCTGCGACTACAAGGTTTCCTATGCCTTTGGCAATCATTATTTGTATGGCGTCGACAAAATCCGTGTCGGGGTTCACTGTTACCACAGGCGAGCTCATGAAATCGCCGACTTGCAGCGGGCGTGCTTCGCTTCGCAGTTTCATGCCCCTGTTTGCCTCAGCATTTTATTTAAGGAAGAAGAATGCACTGCATTGCAGTAAAGTCTCCGAGATTATATAGAAAATCGTTCACCTTTTCTTGTTGAATAAAGTATTTCTGTTTGGAATCATTGGTGGCTTGACGGTGGCAATGGGTCTGGCGGTAGTCGTTTCCGCTATCGCCACGCACTCGACAGCGCAAATGATGGGTCATCAAGGGATGATGGGACAGAGTTCGCAGGGAACAACGACCATGCCTTGGCAATGGGACCAAAGATCATCTTTTCATGTCAACGGCATGAGCACCGTCAATAACGTGCAAATAACCGGGGTTTCAGTCACAGGCAGCAACGAATTGACAGTGAACCTGAGACATGGCGGGTCAGGAGCCAGCCCTGCCGTTACTGTAATTGCCGTGACCAACCCGATGGCTTTGATGCAAGGTTCAATGGCAATGGGCGGTATGGGGATGATGAATGGGCAGAACGGAATGATGATGCAGCAGGGCGGTCAATCGATGATGATGGGCGGCCACTCTGGCGCAATGCCAGCATGGCAAAACAATACACAATGGCAGCAATGGCACACACAAATGGCACAATGGCACGGTCAGATTAATTCAACGCAATGGGCGCAAATGCAGGCAATGCATAACGAGATGATGGCGCAAGGTTTGATGGGTCCGGGAATGGCTTGGAATAATGGAACACACACGACTTGGCCAGGACAGTTCATGGCTTCTCAGCCCCAAACGGGTAGCAACGTGCTTGATGCTGGATGGGCTTCTGACACAACTATGAAGGTGAGGATTGACGGCGATGGCTCAGCCTACGAGAGCAACGGCCTTCATGTAATGGTGTTCCCGCTGACAAGATGAGCACCTTATCTTTCATTTTTTCTTGCCGTGCAACGTCAGATATCATGATTAGAATATGAAACTGACAAGCTGCGTCGAACATGCGATTCAGAGAAAAGCATTAGGGGACGATTACTGCTCGTCCGATGATGCTTCCTTGCCTGAGTTGATCAATCGCTTGATTAATTTGCTTCAACGAATAGCTATGGTACGCGTGCTTTATCTTTCGCTGGCTTGCTAGTTCTATCACTTCCCTGAGCTCGTTGTAGTTGCCCCAGAGCGACGCGATTACTTGATATTCATTTACTACAGCCTGCAGAAGCGGAACTTTTATCTGACCACCAAACAACCCGACGACGACTAGCGCGCCGCCCTTTGCTAACATCCTAACAGAGTCGTTTATTGTATTTTCCGCACCAACCGTGTCAAGCACCACGTCAACCCCAATGCCCTCTGTCAGCTGCAGCACTTCCTGGCGAATGCTCTTGGTGGTTGCCGAGTTTACCGTGCGATCGGCTCCAAAGTTCTTCGCAAGACTGAGCTTTTTGTCGTTGCGGTCTACGGCGATGACAGTCGAGTTTGGCGCAAGGATCTTTGCGTACTGGATGCCATACGAACCAAGGCCGCCCATTCCAATTACTGCTATACTCGTCCCAGGACCGAGCATATGTCTTACCTTCTTGATCGCTCTGTATGGCGTGAGCCCGGCATCGGTAAGCGGCGCAAGCTCTTCAGGAACCAATCCCCCCTTCTTGCCGACCTTGACAAGGAACCTGTACGAGGGAACGAGAATGTATTCCGAGTATCCACCATCCAATTGCGACAGCCCGGGCCATCGAGGGGCTACGCAAAGTTGCTCATCGCCGCTCTTGCAGAATTTGCATATGCCGCAGCCCCATCCACCGAATATCGCAACAAGATCACCCTTGCTAAACAGTCCTTCAGGGACAGTGTCCCCAATTTCTTCAACCCAGCCAGCATTCTCGTGGCCGGGCGTCTTGGGCAGCGCAAGTGGAATAGCATCCTTCCATTCGCCGTTAATCAGATGCAGGTCGCTGTGGCACAGTCCCGCTGCGCCGACCTTTACGAGCACTGCTTCACCATTTGTATTGCTAGGTCGCGGAATGTCTTCAACGACAAGCGGCTTTTGATAATCATGAATGCGTGCACAAAGCATTTGCTTACCCACGATTAATGTTTGAGCAGTATTTTAAGACACAGTACACACTGGCATGCAATGCAAACGTGCAGTTGCGTTGCATATTGACCCCCTATCTCATGATAATATCCCAAGGTGTCACAACTGAATTATCAACCAAGAGGCAGGGAATATTCAAGTCCGTCAGAAGTTCCGCTGCGGCACTCACACTTGTATCTCGCTTTACGTGCTTTGCCGTCAACAAGTCAAGCGCACTCACCTTGATCTCAAAAAGCCCGTTCGATCGCTTGGAACTCAATGCGCTTGTACCTTCATGACTTAATAGAAATTCGAGTATTTTTCGATCGTTTAGAATTGCATTCGTCCCACTATCTTCTACGATCAAGTTGCGGACATTTTGTTCCAGCATAATTTCTAGAGCGCTCCCGATGCTTGTGTCACTACCAGCAGAGATTAGCGGCGAAGACAGTTCTCCCACCGGTTTGTCCAGCTGGGAGGTTGCTATAGGCTTCAGTAAGTCACGTAGAGACAATGAGGTAACAACTTTTTCGTCAATCGTTATTGGAACAAATGCAAATCCGGTCTTCCTAAATACATCAAGTGCGACTTTTAGTGCGTCATTTCCCCTTACGGCTGTTTGAAGTTGGCTCATTACGCTTGACGCAGTGCCGTGTCTCCAACCATCCGGGTGATAAAGGATGTATTCAATGACGTGCCTGCCGCCGATTGCTCCGACGGCTTTGGTGTCTTCGAGAACCACCAGTCCGTCGACATAGATCTGGGGCCCGATAGCCAGGAATGTCGCTGCCTGCAGCAGCGAGTCTGATGGACCAACGAACAAAAGAGGCCGTTTAAAGATATTTGGAACGATTTCGCTTATCGGCCTTTCCAGCCCTCTTGGATGCATGACTAAATTCTCCCTCAATCTGTGAGTGCGTAACCCAACAGCTGCAGAACCCTTTTCACTGTATTCTCTTGTATACCAAGTTGCTGAGCAATTTCTTTTATTGGGAGTCCTGCTTCGTGCATCCTGGACACCCGCTTCATAAGATTTGAATCAATGTTTGTCATGCTGTCTACTGCGTCTGTCATGCGGTTGTTGTAGTGATGCAAGGGGATAAGGACTAGGAATATTGTGCATGGCACTGCATACTTAAAGCTATAATGGAACGATAACTCAGTTTGACTAGCAATCTAGCCAGCATGTCTTCAGTGAACCGCTCAAACCCTGCATCCACTAGTGAACTATCATTATGGGGCAAGGAGCTCTCTCACTTACGCTTCTTGACACACTACCCAGAGTCCTTATTTTCGAGATGCCCGTCCGTCCCACATTACCTATTACTATCAAATCGGCCTTTTCCGTTTCCGCGAAATCTATTATTGTGTTCGATATGTGGCCTGCCAAGACCTTCGTCTTTACTTCGAAGCCAGTAGACTTACTGATTTCTTCCTTCTTGTCGTCTAAAAGTTCGCGTCCACTTTGCCTCATAAGTTCATAGACTTCTACGAGATATTGTGATAGAGTTATTTTCTCGCCAGTCCTGATGGATCGTGCGGGTCGCTCAATGAAATGATAGGTGGGAAACTCTTCTATCACATGGAGTAAGATCACATCGGACTCGCGACCGGTCAGCTTCGCAATTTGTACAGCGTGATCCACGGCCTTATTAGACGGCCCAGAACCGTCGTACGGAATAATTATTTTTCTATACACAATCATACGTTATTTGTGAATCTAGATAAGGTAGGCGGGTATACTGCAATGCAGTGCATGCACGTTTTTCTAAACAATCAGGTTAAGAAGATAACCCACGAGAAAAGCCACAGAGGCGGCAAGTCCGCCCACAAACAGCGTACTAAGTGCAGATCTGAGCAGCGGCTTCTGTACCACCCTGCCTTTTATGATCCCTATTAGAAAGAATGCGGCAGCAGTGAATATTATCGAATAGGTAAACGCGTCCGTGGGCGAAACAGTTGAAGAGCTTATGACGAACATTGCAACGAAGGGGAGTAGCGGAATCAGGCCGATGCCGTTGAATGCCGCAAAGGTCGTCACCGCTGTATCGCGGGGCCGCCTCTTGCCTTCAATAAGTCCAAGCTCTTCCCTCATCATGGTATCTACCCAGACTTTGCGCCGCGACGTGATCACCCCGACTATCTCGTCAAGCAGGTCATCTTTGAATCCCTTCTTGGCGTAAATATCACGAACTTCTTGCTTTTCCTGCTCTACCAAGTTGTCGATTTCCCATTCTTCTTTTTTTCGGGCCTTTTCAATATATTCTCGCTGAGCTTTTGTGGCCAAGTAATTTCCGATGGCCATCGAAAAGCCATCGGCTAGGAGGTTTGCGAATCCAAGAATGAGCACAATCGAAGGAGACAGGGATGCCCCGATGACTCCTGCTACAACGGCAAAAGTAGTAACTGCGCCATCAGTTGCGCCATATACAAAATCTTCAAGAGACCATCGCATCAGAATCATCCTGTCCAGGAACGGAACGCCGAATCTTGTAGTACCCCGCTATTATTATATAGCTGGCCAAAGCCAAGGTAATAGCCACAGCTCCTGATACCATCGTGACACTATCGAACTGCGTCAGCATAGCCAACGAAGTTATGAATCCAAATCCTGCAATTACCGGAAAGTTGCCGATTCTAATCGGAACCTTAAATGGCCTCTGGAGCTCGGGTTGTTTGTACCTGAGCCAGATAAGGGCCAAGTTCACCAATGCATACACAATAAATATTCCAAATACCGCGATATTGGCGACGGCAGAAATGCTGCCTTGAGAAAACGCAACAACTGTTACGACAAGAAGCATCGTGACAATGACAGCAATCCAAGGGGTCTTTGTCGACGGGTGGATTCTGGCAAGTGCAGGCGGCAATGCCTGATCTCGTGCCATTCCAAACATTATCCTGGACCCCGCGATTAACATCATCAAAACCGTATTGGATGTGGCAAAGAGAGCTATTCCAGATAGGACCGTCAAGCCTGTCCTTCCAAAGGCCTTCTCTGCCGCAAGAGCAAGTGGAGCCTCCGTCAACGATAACTCCTCCCAACCTACAAGTGCTATTGCTGATACGGCAACAATGATGTAGACTGCAGTGGTAATGGCAATTGAGATCATGAGGGCCCTCGGGATTGTCCGCGATGCGTTCTTGGCCTCTTCCGAAATATTGGCTAGATTTTCAAACCCGAAATAGGCAAAAAATGCTAGACCGGCAGCACCCAAAATGGCTCCCACTGAAAGCGAAAAAGATGTCCCCACCGTAAGAGGCATTGCATAATAGTCAACTTCTGAAAATGAGCCGAAGAGTGCGGCCGCCACAACTATGATGGCAAGACCTGCCAGCTCTACAAGCGTAAACACGGTGTTCATCCATACCGATTCTCTGATGCCTATGAAGTTGATCATCGACAGCGCCAAGATCAGTGCGACAGCCGATAACACCGGATCAAGCTGAGGAAAGAGGCCTGATAGATATCCAGAAAAGCCTATAGCTACGGCACCCGCCGACACTATCGCCACAAAGGTGATCAGCCAGCCCGCAACAAATGCTGCTAGGTTACTCTTGAAGGCATTCTTGACGAATACGTATTCGGCGGCGCTTTTTGGGAACATCGAAGTCAGCTCGGCGTAGCTGAGCCCGGTAAAGGCAGCTATGGCTGCGGCTATCATGAAGGACAACCACATCGCATTCCCGGCGACTCCCGCCACGTCACCAATGAGCACGTAAATGCCGGCGCCCAGTATCAGTCCCACGCCGTACATGATGGCCTGAAAAAGGCTGACGTTTCGCTTCAGGCTTGGCTCTTTGTCTTTCCCTGCCTTCAACATGAACGATTTCTCTGGGAATCGCCATTATTTAACATAGGATTGCACTGCAGCGCAGTGAACCGGAGGTCTGCGTTACACAGTAGAGCTTGAGGATCAGCCTTATTACCTGTTACCCGGCAGCAGCATTTCATCCAGGACGAACTCGCTGAAGCGCTCGTAAACCGGCCTGTACTCAACGCTTAGACTCCCGCTGATGCTGGTAATTAGTGGCTGGCTCTTCATAATTGCTCTGAAAATGTCTTTATCGGTAATTATGCCCACCATCTTTTTCTCCCTGTCAACCACCGGCAGGCGTCGGAAATTGTTCAGTTCCATTGACTGGATTGCATCCTTTATTGAACTACTTTCGTCTATGGTAATGACCGGCTTGCTCATGATATCGCGCACTGGCATTTGCAAAGTCAACAACTCGGTGGTTCCTGCAACCCGGACTAGGTCCCTCTCGGTAATGATGCCTACGGGCTTGTCTGCTTCGGTTCCCTTGACTATTACCAAGCTTCCGATGCCGTTCTCGTTCATGATCTTGGCAACCGCCTTTATAGTCTGGCTTTCCTTTGCAGTTTTCACTTCTTTGGTCATGATGCTCGCGACTGTCACCGATTCGATGCTCATACTGTAATTCGCCGCATGCATGATATTTTACGAGTAGGAATATTGTGCATGGCACTGCAAACATGCACAATATATCAGCGCATCACGCCATTTCAATTCATGGAGTCAGATTATCTTTCTCGGAAAGCTGAAGAAGTCGCGGAAACAAATCTGGTTGTGCTGGACGAGTCTGCCACTGTTGGTTATGCGGCAAAAGTCATGAAGAATAATGCAGTATCAAGCGTACTGGTAAGTAGGGATGGCTCGAAGCAGCCAATAGGCATTGTTACTGAACGGGATATGCTTTATCGCGTCCTAGCTGACAACGTAGGACCATTCAAGGCAACTCTTGGAGAAGTAATGAGCTCTCCACTAGTCACAGTTGATGGAACAACTTCGGTTCTGGACGCTGTCATTCTGATGCGAAAGAAGGGCATTAGGCGGCTCCCCATAACAAAGGAGGGAGCGATAGTGGGTATACTGACCCTCCGGTCTGTCGTCGGAAATGCCTTTGGCAAGAACATAGAATTGGCCGATTTAGAACTACCTGAGAAGATCACAGAGTTCAAAATACTATGCCCCTATTGCCAATCAAGATTTGATAACAAGGAGGATCTATCGAAACATATTGACAGGTTGCATCTTGGCAGCGGGCTGCTGGAGGGAGACCTGCGCCAGTGGTGAAAGCTCACTGGGAATTTACCTGCCATGATGTATTACATTCCTTTGTGGGCTTTGTGCAAAAAGTCGTGTTTGCTAAAGGCTTTTTGGTCAACGAAGGGACTTTTCGAACAAGCTCATGAACATGCTCTGAAACGCCTTTTAAGAGGACAACCGTTGATACCGTTGTGAGCGAAAAAGCGCAAAAGTCAATAGATTTTGAAACACTGACAAAGCTCCTGAGAGACCGAATCGTAGTCAAGGTGGTTACACTCCTTGACATTGCCCGTCTCTCAATTCTTGAACTACTCGAATATGGGCTGACCAGGCAGGATGTCAATCACGCGCTGGCAAGCGGCGCGATAGAGATAGTCAAGGAGACGATGCCAAAAACCGAGATCACATCGGCTGAAGGCTTGTTCGTTGCAGGGGACATTTATTTCCACCAATATCTGAGCGGCAAGGTCAGGCTCACAGGATTGGGCCTATATCTATTGGATTGCATCAAGGGCTGCCAGACAGAACAGGAATTAATCGAGAAAGCGCAGAGAATGTTCGAGTCCGGGACATTCATGCCGCCAGAATCCCCCCACAGGCCAAGCTAGTATCACGACACAGAAAAATGAATGCAAAGCTTACATCCAGCTTTACTTAGCAAGCGAGCGACTTATTTAACAAGAGCCGCTTTTTACACAAAGCCTCCTTAGTATAATGGTTTTTAAGGACGTCATGTAGCACGAACACTATGGCTAGTCACGGCACAGATGGACCATCAGAAAGTGGCCTGCAACAGTCCAGGAAGACTCGCAGCGTCACGTTCAGAATAGATGCCTCTGTTATTGACGAGCTCCAAACAGAGTCTGACAACAAGGAGATATCTCTCAATGTCATGGTCAACCAGATCTTGAAGAGGTATGCTGAATGGGATAGGTATGAAAACAAGATTGGCATGATGCCAGTCCCAAAGGTCATTCTTTCCGGTCTCATAGAGACGAGCATGACGATGGCAAAGCGTGCCGGGGTCAAGGATCTGGATAGCTACAGAAGTGAGATCGCAAAGCAGGCCGCCAACATCGCCTTTGATTTGATGAAAGATT
This sequence comes from Nitrososphaera sp., assembly GCA_025449675.1. Classification (GTDB taxonomy): domain Archaea; phylum Thermoproteota; class Nitrososphaeria; order Nitrososphaerales; family Nitrososphaeraceae; genus Nitrososphaera. The sequence goes on from JANWIX010000074.1 coordinate 33,584, forward strand.
CAGTGCTCTATATGAAAAAACGGTACAACCTCTGGGTGGTTTTGTCCGTTCTTGAGGAATATATGAAGGTCTCGGGGATTAAAGCCGATCACAAGATTGAGGGTTCACGCAAACATGTCTTTGTAATACAGCATGATCTCGGAGAGGACTGGTCACTTTTTACGAAAGAACTGCTGCGTCTGATATTTGAAAATTTGGCCAACGTAAAAGCAGAGATCAGTATTACGCCAAACACAACAGTCGCCGAAGTCGTGCTCAGATAGGCAAATCTTAGCCCAAGTAGCATTGCAGTGCAAACCTACTTGTTATCTATCTTGATTGCATGGGTATCAACATCAAGAACGTGAATAGGGTGATCGGATATTAGAGTGAAACAAAGAATGCCGTGGAGCAACGAAGACCTGGTATTCCAGTACTTCAAGTTAATTGAGAATAAAGACATAGACGGTATTCTAGATCTTTTCGATTATGACGCGGTTGTCACAGAGCCATTCAGCAAATCCAAAGAACTGCGCGGCAAGGCTTCAATCGAACCTTTCCTCAAGGTGGCAGCGATGGCTAACAGCGGACTCGACCGTAAGATCAAAATTGAAAAATCCGCAAACGGTAAAACTGATCCGGACAAATTAATAGCCCTAATCACATTCGAAAAGGGTGACAATACAAAGGCGCGATTTACATTCGGGATCGCGAACAGCGATGGTGCGAGAAAGATCAAGTCCATGCGCATCGAGTTTGTTTAGCGGCTCGAAATCATTTCTAAGCTGGGCAGATATCTAAAGTCCCGGGGCAGTTCTGCATCAATGTACGACCATTACTGGACATCGAGCTATATCTGATACTCTTCTTGCCACGCTTCCCAATATATTCAAACTATCCTTGCCCAGCCGTCGACTGCCCATTACTATCAGATCAGCTTTTTCGTTCTTTGCCATCAACAATATCTCTTCTGCGGGCGAGCCTATACCGAGCAAGAATCTTGCACGTACTCCTGCATCCTTAACCTTTGACATCCTGTCCTTTAGCATCGATTCTGCCCCCGTCTTTAGAATTCTTATAAGCTGAATTTTTGCATCCTCAAATGACGTCTTTTCGCTTACGAAGCTCAGGCTGTAGTCAGATGGAATGAACCTGTTATCAACTATGTGCACGATTGTTATGTCTGCTCCCAAGGCTTTAGCGAACTCTGTAGCCTTGCTCAAGGCGATATCCGACATTTCAGTCCCATCATGCGGCACCAAAATTTTCGATGTGGGCATGTAGCAGAAGAAAAACAGATCATATTTACGTTGAAAGGTTGTAGTGCATTGCACTGCAAGCTGCTTCTTTTTATAATGCCAGCGTACTTCGTGGCATTATGGGTATTACAAATTTGACGTTGGTTGTTGCTGGGCTAATCGCCTCAGGTGGATTCTCTCTGGTTGCTTATGGACAAGAGGAAGTACGGGGAACTTATGTAGTCGATATTCCGGCAGGCGCGTATCAGGCCGGTGCAGATCATTACGTTCCAGCAAACATTGCCATCCCCGCGGGGACCACGATAGCATGGTTCAATGATGATCCAAACCAGCCACATACTGTTACAAGCGGATTACCCAATTCCAATAATTCGGGCACTGAATTTGACTCAGGGGTCATGAGCGTAGGTGCTTTCTTCCAGCACACATTTGATGATGCGGGAGAATTCGACTACTATTGTACAATCCATCCGGGCATGATGGGCAGGGTGTCCGTAAGCACAGCGATGTGGGAAGGACACCACTTCAACGTCGGCATGGGCGCTGGTGCCTCGTTTGACTTTACGAAGAATGAGCGGTCACTTATCTTCATCGAACCAACCTCGCTAGAGATCCCGGAAGACGAGCCAGTGACATACGAACTGGCAATAATGAAGAATGGTGAAGAGGTTTTCTCTGACGAATTCCGCACACTCGGCGGACTCTTGTATGTTGAGCTAGTGCCTACAGATGGCGAAACTAGGATCTTAGGTCCTGACGTTAGTGATCCAATTATTGGAGCCTATCATATCGAAGGTAGCTTCCTTAAGGACAACGCAGCCTACACGATCAGGCCGGAAATAACCCTCCTGTTCGACCAGCCCCCAGAAGAGGAGATCGCAGACGAGTTCAGCATTCAGATAGTGCCAGAGTTTCCATTGAGCATACTGGTTCCTATTGCGGCTGGCATTGGCGCATCAATAATCGCTGGCAGAAGGCTACGCAAGTAGCCCTGCACATTCTTTCTCTCGTGTAAGGCAACATTGCACGACTGATGTGAGTGTATTGTAATGCAGTGCACTCCTACTTTTCATATATGTAAACGTTGCCAGATATTGCATGACAAAATCTGGCAAAATTGTCAAGAGAGAAGAGAATAGGCAAATACGGCATCTCGATGATGTCTTTGAGAATTTCAGAAGAGAAATAGAAAACACGATAAGACCTTGGTCAATGCGATTCGGATTCCCTTCGCTGTTTGATCCAGGATTCCCTTCGCTCCTTGATCGGGAGGGCGTTAGGCTGCCGTTGTGTGATATGGTAGATAAGGGAAATCGATACGAGCTTCATCTGGAAATTCCAGGGATAGACAAAGAAAAACTTAACGTCAAGGCAACAAGCAATTCAGTAGAAGTGTCTGCAGAAAAGTCAGAACGGTCTGAAGAAAAAAGAAAGGGCTATATCTACAGTGAAAGGTCGCAAAGCTCATTTTATCGCATGATACCTGTCCCCGAAGAGATAGTGCCGTCAAAGGTAAATGCCAAATTCAATAACGGTATACTGACAGTGGATCTTCCCAAAAAGAATCTGTCCAAGGCTAAGCAAGCAACAAGGATTGACGTAAAGTGACAAGAATGCGAGCTGCGCACAGCTATCATGAAGCAAAACTTCACAGCCCGGAAACCTCTTGCGTAAAGTGCGGAACTGCCACCCCACACGTGTGCGAATGGTGTGGGGCTTGCTCTCCGTGCCACAAAGGTGCGATGGTAGAGAAACGCTACTGAATATTCAGATATCCAATACCGCCTTCAGGTAGCCGTAGCGGCTGTATTCAGCCGCGAGTATCTTCGCAAGTTTTCTTGCAATGTCTGTTATAGATAATACTCCTGCCAGGGACCCGTCCTGTTCTAGCACAATAAGCCTCTTGATCTTGTTTTTTGCCATGACTGCCGCAGCAGTTTCTATGGAATCGTATGCCTTGATTGTTACGACAGGAAACGACATGATATCCTGAACAGCTATGTCACTCGGAGATTTGCTCAATGCTGCGGCCTTCTTGAGGATATCTCTTTCAGTTACGATTCCAATTGGTTTTTTATCAATATCTACAACTACGACAGAACCAATTTTGTTCTTTATCATCAGCTTTATCGCATCCAGAGCTGACGGAGTTGATGCGACCTTTAGTGCGATGACATCTCTTGGTGACATTATTTCGCTGACTGCGCTCATTTATCACACCTTTTCATGAAATAGTACGGAGGCCAGAAAAATGCTGCCCAAGGACAGTATGTGAAGAACAAAACCGATGCAATGGTCATTTTGTAGATCCAATCGGTTAATACCGACGTATACCACTCGAACAATTCATTTTCTGATTCCCTTTTCTTCTTTTCAATCGACGATACCGATTCTTCACTCATTAGCTGGCAATTGGCGCCTTTGATTCTTAATTACTATGTTTGCAGAGCCACGCGCTGTACTCTTTGTCGATAATAACACGTGAAGCGATGAATCAGCTGTTATGAGCAGCGGAATGGGGTTGATCGCACCTAATGGTACCTGGACCAAGAGGTTCATGGCTGCGGCTATTGCGCAAGGCGCCATTGTTGCCGGACTTGTTGTCTTTCTAGTGCTAAGTCAAGTGTCTTTCATAAAGCCTGAGGTGTCCAGAGTGATGGCAGCAGGTGGCGCAGGGACATGGTTTACGTTTGGCCTTGTGATGTACATAGTCGTCGGTGTAATAGGAGTGGCGCTATCGGCGCTTTTCTATCACTATCTTGAAAACGTGCTTGGAAAGAACATCGGTGTAGTCACCAAAGCCCTGGCTTGGACCCATCTTGTCTTGATGAATATTGGAACATTTGCCGCGATGGCGCTGTTCATGTATGCAGGTTATCTTGGTGGCGCCTCAATGTTACCAGAGAATGTTGGAGGACAGGGTTTCAACGCAGGGCAGACACATGAGTTGCTGGCGCCTTTCGTAGAACCGATATCGATTGCTCTACTGGCAATTGTCGCTGGAGTTGTATCAGGAGGAATGGTTTTCCTTGTGGCCTACAGGTCACAGGATCGTCCAAAGACTCCGGCGGGAAATGCCTCAAAGGAGGCTAGAGCCACTTGAAAAGTGCGCCTCCAGAGGAACAGGAATCAAGAAAGAAAAGCACGATAGTCAATCTCTACCGTTACTCCGATCTTTCTGTTGAAGCTATAGCTCAGCAGGTTGACATTGACGCAAGAGAAGTCCGCAAGATTGTAGACAGGCTGGTGAAAGCTGAAGCGCTGGAAGTGCTCGTAGACCAGAGCACGACGAATGTCTGTAAAATAATGACTTCAATAGTGAGAACTCTCGATACTTCAGAAACTGTGCACGAAGCGGCGGTCCTGATGTCTGACAACCAGATAGGCAGCATCATAGTGACAAAAGACAGCAAACCGTTTGGAATAGTTACAGAAAGCGATATCGTGCGGTGGGCTGCCTTGGGTAAGGAGTTTTTTCTGGCCAGACTTGAAGATCTGACTTCCCGGCCCCTCGTTACAGCAGGGTGCGGAATATCAGTCGAAGAAGCGGCTAGGATAATGTTAAGCAACCGGATCCACAGGCTGCCAATAGTACAAGACGACAAGCTTTTGGGCATAGTTACTATTACTGACTTGGCGATGTTTCTCTCGCCTTCTAGAAGACCGGGGCTGGCTTTGTCCGTATTCCAGGCAATGTCTAGGGGAAGAAAGAAGCAGACTAAGTGATTTGAAGATTGGAGTATCTGGATCATGCAGGTGCAGTGTCATGCATTGAAATCCCGGTCGTTAAGTACATGATCATCAGCTCTAATGTAACGGTGATATTTGCAAGCGCTAAAACGGCTTGAGCCAATCTTTACGGACACTCAATACGACATAACAAAACAAGTGCAAAAGAAGCTCGAATTTCTATGGCATGTCGATGGCTACATCAGCGATGCAGAAAGAGATGGAGATCGCGATGCGGCAGAGGTATTCCGTCAAATAAAATCTGATGAACAAAAACATGCTCAGATGTTGAAAGAGCTTGTGATGCGCTTTCGGATAACCATGTGATAAGTGTATGAACATGGACTACCCAGAGCATGAAGAAATCGCAGTGGCCAAAACTTGCGGGTGTAAGAGGAGTGGCCGCAAAGTAACCTACATTCTCAAAGAGGAATCACACAGCCTATGCCTAGATAGAAAAGATATTCTGACCGCACAGCTTTTGGCATGTGAAAAGCTGATAAAGTACGCAACAGATCCTGCAGACAAAGAAGCAGTCACAAAAGAGATCGTGGAACTAAGGCTAGCACTAGATTTGATTCAATGAAATTAGAGATGCTTGCGTTGCTGGTCATTTGCTGATAAAGATGGGGGTTCATGGGTGAACTAGAATTTCCACAGCCCTTGTTCCTAGTCTTTCAAACTCTTTTGCATAATTAGGGTTTCTCATTCTCCATTTTTTCTTGATCAGCAACCTCGTCATTGTCCACATGTCAGCTATCACTTCGGCGTTCCATTCCAAAACTTCTTTCTCCAGTTTGGGATCGTGCTTCAAGATAAAGCCAAGCCTGTCATATGTTGTCGCCACATACCTTGCAGCCTCTTGTGTCTTATCGTCAATTTCTGGAATTTGAATGTCGTTAGCATCGGGATCGATGTCCCTAATGCGATTCAATTCCGCATTTGTTCTCAGCAAGCCACGCGATTCTACTGCCCTGTCGTTATCGATCAGCCTTACAATGTCATAGAACGCAGTTACAGTATTTGCCTGCCTCATAATTCTGCTTTCTGTTTTGTATCTCACAAGCGTAATGGAGGCAGCGAGTATAGAAATGACCAGAGACGTTGCCGCCAGATAGTCTATTTCAATAGCCATTCGATCATCTAACTACAAGAACAGGGCAGTGGGCATGTTGCGATACACCACTAGCAACGCTGCCAACTAGCAGCTGCTTGAACTTTGAATGCCCTCTCGTTCCTACAACGATCAAGTCAACATTGTTGCGCTTCGCATAATCCACTACCGTGCCAGTCACCGAGTTGCTCGTATCATACAAGATTTCACTCTTTGCTTTCACCTTCTTATCTCTTGCCTTCGCTTCCAGAAGAGCCATCCACTGCAGCGCGGATTCCTTTCTCGCTCTGTTATACCCCTCTACCAGACTGATGTTACCGTATTTTGCTTGCAGGCCAATTGCCCCGCCCATCTTTATGTCCTCTATTACATGCATCAACAATACCTCAGCTTTCACCACCTCGGCTAGGCGTGCAGCATAACCGACTGCGTTCTCAGACGGAGCTGACCCGTCGACGGCCACCAGTATTTTACGAATGGATACCTCGTTAACCATATTATTCATGCAAACACAGCAAGATAAAGCATCTAGGATTGCAGTGCATTGCATGGCATTCTTTCAAGATATAATCAGTGAAAGCCAGTCCTATGCCATAATAGGATGGCTATTGAATGGGACGCAGTCGTAGTTGAAATGGTCCTGTTGGCTGCAATAATTTACGGATCGATCTATGTGGGCAATCTGGTGGAGAAGAGGAAGCAGCGTCATGACGGGAGAGAAGAGGCGAAGAGAATAATCAGATTCGTCATGAATGACCTCGGCAAGAAGCAGCGGTTCATTGACGAATCGATACAATACAAGGACTACAAGCCGTTTTTCACCGACATGTGGGATGCAGTAATACTAGGCGGCAAGCAGACATTGCTTCCTTTCGAGATGTTCGAGAACCTGCAGCATACATATTCCTGGATGAAGTATTACAACAATGAACTTGAGCAATGGGAAAAGAACAGTAGTGAATTGACAGTGTTGGAGACCTTACGCGAGGTAAAAGCTTCGATCAGCCAATCCCTGAAGCTGTTGGAAGAAAGCAAACTGTAACTGCACTGCAGTGCACCAAATTCGAATTCCTTATTACGATGCGTTTGCTTGAACAGCTTGATGAAGAGACTGGACATCATAATCCCATTTGATTATCTGGTGGTCGTGAACGAACTCTTGCACAAGCACAAGGCAGGTGGCATGTCCTTTTATGATGTCAAAGGGAGAGGAAGAGCAAAGTGGCGCCCGGTGAGTTTTGGGGGTCGAGCAACAAAATACGCGCCAGAATTTGGCTATAGCACCAAGATAGAGGTGGTGGTATCAGACACATTGGCAAAGACTATTGTCCGCGATGTTAGAAAGATCCTTGGAACAGGTGATGCCGCCTTTGGCAAGATCTTTGTATATGAAGTAAAGGAAGCATACGACTTGAAAACAAAGAACGAAGGAGAGGCTGTACTATGAGCCAAATAGGATAGCTGCACCCCTTTCATCCCATTACACTGCAAACCGACGAGAAGGCAACAGAGTCCCGCCTAATACTTGGCGGTACGGAAAGACATCCTTTTGGTTGCTATTATCGCGCCAAGGACAAGCGCGGCCGAAATTGCGGCGATCCCTGCCGGGAACTCCGGAACCACCGTGACGCTTGACTGCACCAACTCGCTGCTGGCGTTTATTTTGTCAACCCTGACCGTGAACGAGCCCTGCGATGTGAAAGTCACGTCCTGCGACGAGACTCCTTCGGGAGTAGTTAGGCCGGCCGCCCGCATTAGCTCGTTGCCATCCCTGTCTACTATGATCATCGCATATGTCGCTAAAGGCAGCGGAACATCAGACTTGTCAGTCGCCCTGATACCAAACGTCACTGGATGCTCAGGGAATATCTGCTCCGGCCACGTGAGTGTGACTTTGTAGTTCTCTGAATTGGTGGTGACCTGTGCAACATTGACCTCGCTCGTCGGTGGGCTCAGCGCAAAAACCACCCTGTCGGGCCTCTTGTTTTCCAACACTACCTTACTGGCAATGTTCTGGAGGTTCGTCATTGATATCGTGAAGTGCACTATGTTATTCTCCTGTGAAAAAGTGTCCACTGCAACCGGGACGCTGATGCCGTTTACAGTCGCGTTTAGCGATGGCTTGTCAAAGTCCAGCATTGATTTTGGGATGAACACTTCGGTGTGGAGCATGCCCACCCTGCTCACAAAGTCGGACGTCCAGTTAAACGGCATAGAGAACTCGATCGTCATTGTCTCCGGGTCATAGCTGGAACTATCGATTGCGCCGTAATAGTTCCGGATCTTGACCTGCTGGCCTTCCGAGACGTCTATTAGCTCTTCCCGGCCAGGAGTCACCCAGATGTCGTACTTTAGTATCGGATCGACCTGGGTTCTCGTAGTCCCAGCTGTGTGTATTTCGACAAACAGGTTGTACAGTCCCGGGTCGGTAAAGATCGGCCCTTCAACAATTATCGGCTGGCCCATGTTCCATATGCCGCCGTACTGGATTTCTTCTACACCCTTGGCAGTCGCCACAGGCGCGTCCTTTGGAACTACTTTGATCTCTAGGTCGCCCTGCGGGTCGTAAAAGAGGCCCTGTCCGCCGTACGCGCCCCCGCCTTCAGTCTGGATCGGGATTTCCTTGCCGTCCTTTTCAAAGAATATCCTGTACGTGACTTCCTTGAAGTTCTCGTTGGTGTTTTCGTCAAAGAACCTTGCCGAGATGAATATCGGCTGATTGACGTCGGTCACAACAACAGGGTCGATCTTGACGGAGAGACTCGCCTTTTTATCCCCAAAGTCGGCGGCCGGCGGCTGCATGCCGCCATGCGCAAACGCGCTTGGGAGATTGGGGATGGCAGCTAATATAGCGAAACAGATAACCAATCCTCCGGCGAATAGAGAAAGTGTCAGCTTTTTTGTGGGGATTTTTTCGATACTCACATCGATCATGTGCTTAAGTAGACTTATGACAAATAAGTTGTAAGAATGCAGTGCATTGCAGAGTTTACTGCTCGTAGATATACTAGTCGGATGGATCAGTCTCCATGTCTTCCTCATCATTATCTTTAGTAGGAACTACAAGCGAGGGGGTCCCGATAATGCTCTTGAAAGAGGGCACATCGCAGACAAAGGGGATGGATGCCCTCAAGAACAATGTACAAGCGGCAAAGATTGTAGCAACAATGCTAAAGTCTGTTCTTGGGCCTCGCGGGATGGATAAGATGCTTGTGAGCGGTACAGGCGATGTAACGATTACGAATGACGGTGCCACCATCCTGAAGGAAATGGATGTCCAGCATCCTGCCGCAAAGATGATGGTGGAAGTCGCGAAAGCGGTGGATGCCGAAGTAGGCGATGGAACAACATCTTCAGTAATTATTGCCGGTGCATTGTTAGAAAAGGCAGAAGAGCTGATCAAGCAGGGGATTCATCCGACAGTCATAGTCGATGGCTATCGCAAGGCGATGAGACAGGCCATTGAAATCTTGAACAAGATAGCGGAAGAGGTGAACATAGAAGATCATTCGGTCTTGGCAAACATTGCCAAAACTAGCATGGAATCAAAAATCGTGTCAGTAGACAGTGATGTTCTTGCTGACCTTGCAGTGAGAGCCATATTTGCAGTAGCCGAAAAGCCGGCAACAGAAGAAAAAAGCAGTAAAAATCACCAATACCTAGTCGCGGACCTAGACAATGTAAAAGTGCAAAAGAAACCAGGCGGTGCAATGCGTGATTCAAGCCTGATTGAAGGCATCATTGTCGACAAAGAAGTAGCCCACTCTGAGATGCCAAAGAGGTTCCATGATGCAAAGATTCTATTGCTAAACTCCTCTTTAGAGATCGAAAAGACAGAGTTTGATGCAAAGATAAGCATTGATAGACCGGAGCAAATGACAATGTTTCTCGAAGAGGAGAGCAACATGATTAGCGGGATGACGGCAAAAATAGTTTCGGTGGGAGCCAATATCGTATTCTGCCAGAAAGGAATTGATGATATTGCTCTAGACTACTTGGCAAAGGCTGGAATCTCAGCTGTAAAGAGGATAAAGGAATCTGATTTGAATGCATTGGCAAAGGCGACAGGGGCGAGGGTTGTCACAAATCTAGATGATTTATCGCCAAGGGATCTTGGATATGCCCAGAATGTTGAAGAAAGAAAGGTGGAGACTGACAAATGGGTCTTTGTCGAAAAGTGCAAGAATCCCAAAGCAGTGTCAATTCTAATTCGAGGTGGATCACAAAGAGTGGTCGACGAAGCTGAAAGATCTATGCATGACGCTCTCATGGTTGTAAAGGACGTCGTTCAGAAACCAGCAATTGTAGCCGGAGGAGGTTCACCTGAAGCTCATGTTTCACATAAATTAAGAACATGGGCGTCAGGTGTCCCTGGAAGAGAGCATTACGCAATTCTGGCATTTGCTGATGCTATTGAATCCATTCCGGTTACGCTGGCAGAGAATGGAGGCATGGATGTGATAGACACTCTTACCGCGATACGTTCCAAACAGTCTTCAACTAACAATCCCTGGATAGGCGTTGACGTAAAGGAATTGAAGGTCGGTGACATGCGCAAGAAAAACATAATTGAACCACTTGCGGTGAAAGAGCAAATACTAAAGTCGGCTACAGAAACGACTGCGATGCTACTGCGTATTGATAATATTCTAGCATCGTCTGGAAAAGCAGCGAGTGGTTAAAGTCCCAAGGGCCCGGCCCAAGATATCTCAGGTCAGCCTGCTCGCCCGGTTCTCAAATGCAGTTTGTACCTTGCCCCGCTTTTTTCATCAATGTAGGACCATTCGGAAGGGCTCACTTTAAGTTCCGTGAATTCGTGGGAGATGGAGGCGTCAGCATTCAGATTGTTGTAAAATGAGTCACCTACTACGATTTGGCCCACCTTTGCGAACGCAAGCATCTTGGCGGCAATACTAATGCTTGAGCCGACCGTATCAATGTGCGACCTTAAGCTCTTCCCGTAGAGAACGACTAGTAGCTCGCCATAATCTAGGGAGATCTTTACTCCCAACTCTGGCAGGCGATGTGCCACCAGCTCTGGATTGACCGATCCCTGCAATATTTCCTGCATGTCTTTTGCACATCTGAGGGCGTTTCTGGACGCCTGATGTTTGTCATGTTCAGCGGGGAAGAGTGCGATGACCGCGTCTCCGACATATTTTAGGACATAACCCCCATAGTCCTCGACTAGTAAGGTCATTTCTTGGGAAAAGATTTGCAATACCGAAGCAAATTCTGCCGCAGGTAGGGATATGCTCATTCTTGTAGATCGTTCAATGTCTACATATAACACCACAACAGCAATCTTGTGATCCACATGTCTTCTGAGAAATTTCTTGCATGATTCTCGTGTGAGGTCTATTTGTATCCCATTTTCCAGAGTATGCCGTACTCTGGCATTTATCGGAGAGAGATTTTCGGCAGAAGAGTCGAGATTCATCTCTATATCACCAGCGGTAGTCCCGACAGAAGACATGACTCTTGACTTCGAAGCAACTTTCAATCACTACTCGAACTCCCGCATGACATGAATACAAGGGTTACTCCACACGGAACCGAAATGTAACGGATTACCGGCGTCTCTTGTTGGTGAGCGACCATATGCATGCGATCTGAACTAGAAGAACAGTTCCCAGACTTCCGATATCAATGGGTCAGGCGATTCTACTGGACCGGCAGATGCTCCTGCTGCCAAACTCGATCTTTTCTTAAGGTACCTTGCCAGATCTGTGGTAGTAATAATCCCTATCACCCGCTTATGGGCATCTTCAACCAAGAGGTGCCTTACTTTCTGATTTAGCATAAGACGGGCTGCGTCTTCAATTGGCATGTCGCTTTTCACCGAAACAACAGGTGTAGACATCAAGGAACCAGCTGTAATTCTACCCGATACGCCTTTTGCAGTATTCTTCACGATGTCCCGTTCCGTCAGAATACCTATTACGTTCTTACCTTTCTCGTCTGTTATTGCCACTGAACTGATATTCGAGTCTGTCATGGTTTTAGCAACTTCCACTACAGTTGCATTAGAATCGCGAATAACCATCCGAGTATTCATGTAGTCTCCAACTGAGCTCATTGGGATAGTCCTCTGCTCCATGAATTATATCTTCTATGGTTGTTCTGCCATGCACTGCATTCTTCTGGCTTACGTAGGATGCAAACCAGAACTTTGAAATGGGAAAAAGAGAGCAAGCGTGAAATGCGCTATCCAGGAGGAATGACCTCAATAACAACGAAGATGGAAGGTAAAGAAAACAATGATTGCAGGCAAAAGTGAACAGTACTTCGTTGAAAATGCCCATTTCTGACTTCGGGATTTTAGCAGCTATTCTGTCTGCCTTTGGCAATTTTTAAGGCATACGAGAACCTGTTGTATTTCGGGCCGCTGGTGCCTTATGTCCCGAAATACGCTGAAGCTATTGCCCTGCCGCCTTATGTCTGACGATATTCGGTGGACTCCCTCGTGGGCTGAAGTTCCCGGCTCTGGTTTGGATGCTGACACTGGTTCCCAGATAAAGATTGGGCAACGTTTTCACTACGTATAGCCATATATGCGCGATTTGAAATCTAGTGATACGCACCTTGCTTACCAGTTCTCGGAGCTTTTCATTGGCAAAGGACGCTTTTCTCCCAAGCGGCGACCAGCCTGAAGCAATTGAACAGCTTGCAAAGGGGGTTCGCAAGGCGGGCCGGCAGACGCTTCTGGGAGTCACGGGAAGCGGCAAGACCTTTACCATTGCAAACGTCGTTGCAAGGACAAACAAAAACACCCTGGTTATTTCGCACAACAAGACCCTGGCGGCGCAGCTGTACGCCGAATTCAAAGAGTTCTTTCCGGAAAATAACGTGGGCTACTTTGTCAGCTTTTACGACTATTATCAGCCGGAGAGCTACCTGCCCCAGACAGACACCTACATTGAAAAGGACACCGAGGTCAACGAAAAGATAGAGAGGATGCGACTTGAAGCCACGGCAATGTTAATGTCCGGCGAGCCGACGATTATCGTTTCCACTGTTTCGTGCATCTACTCCCTTGGCTCGCCCCAGGAGTGGAAGGATAGCTCGATCTCTATCACGAAAGGCATGAACATTGACCGGAAGGCACTCGTCCGCAACCTTATCGATGCCCGCTATGAACGAAACGATCTTTCACTTGTTCCCGGAAACTTTAGGGTCAAAGGTGACACGATTGACATCATACCGGGCTACTCTGACGACATTATCAGAGTAACCATGTTTGGCGACCAGATAGAGGGAATAAGCATCCATGATCATGTCAGCATGAAAAAATTGCGCGACACAAATTCAGTCATGATATTTCCCGCAAAGCACTACATCACCGACGACGACTCTAGGAGCAGGGCGCTTGAATCGATCAAAGGCGAGCTTGCCAGCTGGCTTCCAAGCCTGCCTTCTGAGCTGGAGAGGCAGAGGCTTGCTTCGCGAACAAAATACGACCTGGAAATGATACAGGAGCTTGGCTATTGTTCCGGGATTGAAAATTACTCCCGGCATCTTGATGGCAGGGAGCCAGGGCAGCCTCCCTATTGCCTGCTTGATTTTTTCGGAAACGACTTTTTGCTCGTCATTGACGAATCGCACGTCACTCTTCCCCAGCTCCACGGAATGTACAACGGCGACCGCACCCGGAAAAAGATGCTCATCGATTACGGATTCAGGCTGCCAAGTGCATACGACAACCGCCCGCTGAGGTTCGAAGAGTTTGAAAGGTACCTGAGCAACACCGTTTTTGTGTCGGCGACCCCTGGGCCGTACGAGCTAAGGACAAGCGGACAGGTGGCGGAACAGCTGGTCAGGCCCACCGGCCTCGTAGACCCGGTAGTGGAGATAAGGCCCACCAAGGACCAGATGGAAGACCTCATACAAGAGATAAAAATCAGGGCGAAATCCAACCAGCGCACGCTTGTTACCACGCTAACGAAAAGGATGGCGGAGGATCTGGCGGAATTTCTTGCCAAAAATAAAGTTCGCGTTCGGTACCTCCACTCTGAAATCGAGGGCCTCGAGCGGACCGAATTGATACGGCAGCTACGTCTTGGCGATTTCGATGCCCTGGTAGGAATCAATCTCCTGAGGGAGGGCCTCGACATACCCGAAGTCTCGCTCGTGGCGATTCTTGACGCAGACAAGGAAGGGTTTCTGCGAAACGCGACTTCCCTCATCCAGACCTTTGGAAGGGCGGCGCGCAACATCGACGGTAAGGTGATCCTCTATTCAGACAAAGTAACCGTGTCCATGAAGCAGGCCATGGACGAAACGGAACGCAGGCGCAAAAAACAAGTCGAGTTCAACGAAGAAAATCACATTACTCCAAGGTCCATAGTAAAGCCGGTGCCAGAAGCCATCAAAGAGCTGGCAGACGACGTCACAGTAGAGACAAAATCGATGGCCAGGGAGGACCTTGTGAGGCTTGCCGTCGAAACAGAGGCGACAATGAAAAGGTTTGCAGAGGAGCTCGAATTTGAAAAGGCGATAATGTTCAGGGAAAAGCTGGCAAAGATAAGAAAGGCGCTGGGCGAGCCGGCGTACTCGGAGGTGTCCTGATGCACGACAAGATAGTAATCCGCGGGGCGAGGCAGCACAACCTCAAAAATGTCAACGTAGAGATCCCAAAGAACAGGCTGGTAGTCATCACGGGCCTTTCCGGATCCGGCAAGTCTACTCTGGCGTTTGATACTATTTATGCAGAGGGCCAGAGGCGCTACGTAGAGTCGCTTTCGGCCTACGCAAGGCAGTTCCTCGAGTTGATGGACAAGCCCGACGTGGACTCGATAGACGGGCTTTCGCCGGCGATATCCATCCAGCAAAAGACGACTAGCAAGAACCCGCGCTCGACAGTCGGCACCGTAACAGAGATTTACGATTATCTCCGGCTCCTCTTTGCCAGGATAGGCATTCCCCACTGCCCAAAGTGCGGGAGAAAAATAGCGAGCCAGTCCGCAGATTCTATAACCGAGTCTGTTCTGAAAAGTTCTGGGGGCAAAAACACGATGATCCTCGGGCCTGTGGTCCAGGCGAAAAAGGGGACCTATGAAAAATTGCTCGACGAGCTCAGGCAGGAAGGATTTTCCAGGATCAGGCTGGATGGGGAGCTGACAAAGCTAGACGATGAAGAGCGCCAGTACCCGAGGCTGGACAAGCAGAAAAAACACACCATAGAAGTCGTCGTCGACAGGCTAAAGCCATCGGCAGAAGAAAAGAGCAGGCTCTTTGACTCGATCCAGTCCGCTCTCAAGGTGGGCAGCGGCACTGTGGTAATTTCAGTGGAAGGCAGGGACTCTATGTATTCGCAGAAAAACGCGTGCCCCCACTGCAACATCTCTCTGGGAGAGATGGAGCCCCGCACCTTTTCGTTCAACTCGCCTTTTGGTGCCTGCAGGGAGTGCAACGGCCTTGGCATAAGGATCGAGTTTGACCCAGACCTGATAATCCCCGACAGGTCAAAGAGCATACTCGACGGGGCCATAGTTCCATGGAGCGGCCATTTCGCTACCTTTCGGTCAGCCATGCTCCGGGACGTGGGCAGAAAGTTCGGGTTCGACCTCGCGACTCCCATCTCCAAGATGAAACAGGATCAGCTCGGCGTGATACTGCATGGAACCGACCAGAGGATCCACTACAAGTACGAATCAAGGTACTCTGAAAGCAGGTGGGAGTACAAGGGAGCTTTTGAAGGAGTCATTCCCAATCTGGAGCGAATCTACAAAGAGACAGAGTCAGAGTCAAAACGCGAGGACCTGATGCAATTCATGCGCGAGCGCCCGTGCGAAATTTGCAACGGCAGGCGCCTCCGGGGCGAAGCACTTGCCGTCAAGGTCCAGGGGATCTCGATAATGGACGTCTGCGACAAGTCTATAGATGACTGCTACAGGTTCTTCCAGGCAATCGTGCTAACAGACACAGAGAGGCACATTGCCAGGACAATCCTGAAGGAAATCGTCTCCAGGCTTGAATTCTTGCGAAACGTCGGACTGAACTACCTTACTCTGAACAGGATGACTGCCACGCTTTCCGGCGGAGAATCGCAGAGGATCAGGCTTGCGACCCAGATAGGGTCCAACCTGACAGGTGTTCTGTATGTTCTTGACGAGCCCACGATAGGCCTCCACCAGAGGGACAACTCGCGGCTGATAGACACGCTGAAAAAACTCCGCGACCTTGATAACACACTAATCGTAGTCGAGCACGACGAAGAAGTCATCCGAAACTCCGACTGGATAATCGACATCGGCCCGGGTGCCGGCATCCATGGCGGCGAGATCGTCGCAAGCGGCGTGCTGGATGACATTGTGCAAAATTCCAGCTCTATAACCGGATCATTTCTGAGAGGAGACAGCATAGTGGCGCACAGGCACGAGAGGCGCAGGCCAGCTGGATGGCTGACGG
Source organism: Nitrososphaera sp. (assembly GCA_025449675.1). Lineage (GTDB taxonomy): Archaea > Thermoproteota > Nitrososphaeria > Nitrososphaerales > Nitrososphaeraceae > Nitrososphaera. The sequence continues at coordinate 50,075 of JANWIX010000074.1, forward strand.
TGCACGGCGCAAAAGAGAACAACCTGAAATCAATCGATGTCCGGTTTCCTCTTGGCTGCATGGCAGTCGTAACCGGTGTTTCAGGGTCGGGCAAGTCGACTCTGGTAAATGACATACTGTTCCGCGCGCTTGCCTCCCAGCTGCACGGCGCAAAGGACAGGGCCGGGAGGCACAACAAGATATCCGGCCTGGAAAAGATAGACAAGGTGATAGGCATAGACCAGTCGCCAATAGGCCGGACTCCGCGCTCTAACGCAGCCACCTATGTCAACGCGTTTACCCCCATCAGGGAGCTGTTTTCAAAGACGCAGCAGGCAAGGGAAATGGGCTATCGGCCCGGCAGGTTTTCATTCAACGTTTCTGAAGGAAGGTGCGAGGCGTGCGAGGGCGGCGGCGTAAAAAAGATAGAGATGCAGTTTCTCCCCGATGTCTATGTGACCTGCGACGAATGCAAGGGCAAACGCTACAATTCCGAAACCCTTCTGATAAAGTACAAAGGCAAGACGGTGTCTGACGTGCTGGACCTTACCATCGAAGAGGCCCTGGAATTCTTTTCAAACGTTTCTTCAATTGCAAGAAAGCTGCAGACGCTCAGCGACGTGGGGCTTGGGTACCTGAGGCTGGGCCAGCCTGCCACGACAATGTCAGGGGGCGAGGCACAGAGGATCAAACTTGCGGCTGAACTTTCCCGGCGCGACACGGGCAGGACCGTCTACATACTGGACGAGCCTACGACAGGCCTCCATTTTGCCGACGTGAGCAAGCTGCTAAACGTGCTCAAGCGACTGGTGGACCTTGGAAACACTGTCATTGTAATAGAGCATAACTTGGACGTGATTGCTTCGGCAGACTGGATCGTAGACCTGGGGCCTGAAGGAGGAGATGGCGGCGGAAGCGTCGTTGCAGAAGGAACTCCGGAAGAAATAGCAGAGAACCAGTCAAGCCACACTGCCAGGTACCTGAAACCAAAGCTAATAGTCGGCCAAAAGATAATCGAAAGGGGCACGCCCAGGCAGTGATACTTGTCCCGTCGCTGAAAGAAAGGAGGGTCCCGGATGAGCCCGGCGTCTACCTGATGAAAGACGGCGAAGGCAAGATAATCTACATCGGAAAGGCCCGGAACCTACGCAAGCGCGTGACATCTTATTTTGGAAAACACGACCCGCATGTCGAATGGAAGACCGGTAGGCTGGTGAGCAGAATAGCAGATCTGGATTTCGTTGTCACGGACAATGAAATAGAGGCGTTCCTGCTAGAGTCAAATCTGATAAAGCGGTACAGGCCGGTGTTCAACATTGAGCTAAAGGACCAGCAGCGCTACACCTACCTCAAGGTGACTGACGAACCATTTCCGCGCCTGATGGTGGCACGCCGCAACAGGGCAGGCCAGTTCATCGGGCCAAAGGGAAGAGTGTATGGGCCATTTGTGCGGGGCAGCTCAAAGTATCTGACCATAGGACTGCTCCGCAAGCTCTTCAAAATACGGATCTGCAACAGGCTTCCAAAGTCGCCGTGCCTCCAGTACTTTATCAAGAACTGCGACGCCCCGTGCATCAGCAAAGTGACTAGGGCGCAGTACATGACTGGCGTCGTGTCCCTTCAAGAGATCCTTGAAGGCAAGAGCAGCATCGAAAAGTTTGCAGAGGAAATGCAGCAAGAAATGAAGCACGCATCGGAAATGGCTGACTATGAGCGGGCAAAGGATATCCGAGACACGCTTTACAGATTAAGCAACCTCAGAACCAGACAAAAGATGGAAAAGGCGGTCAACAAGAATCCCGACGAAGAATACGTGGGGATACTGAAAGACCATACAAAAGGCGTCGCCCATGTCATGACCCTTCGTCGGACTCGCGGGGTCATTAGCGACAGAAAAAAGTTCGAGTTTGACCTTGTGGGCGACAACTCGCTTTCCTCATTTCTTTTGCAGTATTACACTTCTGTTCCCATTGTGCCAAGAGTTGTCTATGTGAACGAAGAGCCAGACGAACGGCGGGTTCTAGAGATGTCTCTTCAAAAGATAGCCGGCCACAAAGTGAGCATAGTAGTGGCAGGAAAAACGGGCGAGAAGCGCCAGCTTGTGGACCTGATAACTCGCAACCTGTCGATGTATATCGAGCGTGGATACAGCCCTGCTGTGGTCGAGCTAAAGAATAGCCTTGGCCTACAGACCATGCCGGAAGTAATAGACTGCTTTGATGTTTCGAACCTGGGCACGTCTATAGCCGTCGGGGCATGCTGCAGATTCACGGGGGGCAGACCGGACAAGTCGGCGTACAGGAAATTCAAGATAGCAACAGTCGTCGGTCAGAACGACTTTGCCATGATTGGAGAACTCGTCCGCCGCAGGTACTCCTCAATTGATGGCAAGATGCCTGACTTGATAATGATAGATGGAGGCCGGGGCCAGCTAGGTGCTGCAATTGCGTCGCTTTCCGGCCTCGGGATTTCCGATGTTCCATGCGTCGGCCTTGCAAAAGAAAATGAAGCGATATACAGACAGGGAACTCATGAGCCACTGCTCCTGCCAAAAAGCAACATTGGCCTAAAGCTCCTCCAGCACGGAAGGGACGAAGCTCACCGATTCGGCCTGGCCTATAACGTCAACCTCAGAAAGGCCGCCTGACCTATTCTACTTTTACGCTTTCGCGCCGCTGGCCTTTCTTCAGCTCCTGCTCGGTAAGCTCGATGTATTTCGCAATCCCGGTGTCTGCTGACTGGAAGCCGATCTGCGCCATTCTGGCGACTGAAACGGCTGCCATCAAGGCCATGTCAAATCCCACTCTTCCAACAACGAATGGAATCGAAAGCATCTCCGAGGGTACGAAAGGCGAGCTGGTTCTCTTATCACTCATATGCAAATATAGACTGCCCACAGTCTTAAACTTTGGCAAAGTGGATCTTGCAGCTGAAATATTAAATAGCATGCTAGCACATTAGCCGTCTGGATGCAGTGACTGCGTGTGGCAGAGGATTCGGAAGCCCATTCCGCTCATTTTGCGCGCTGTGCTGGCAAGCTGGAACAGCACCTCAGGAAAAACGGCATTTCTTGCCGTGATGCCGACGTGATAATTGAGGAGAGTTCCGAGCTCTACTTTGACAAGCTGCATTCACACGACAGCAAATTCTTCAAGCTCATCAGAAGGCACGACCCGGTAGAGCTCTTTGTAGAGTCCGCGTCCAAGGCGATTGCAAGGCACCTGCCGGAGGCAGCTGTTACTTTTGGATCGCGTAGCGAAATAGCAAGCTGCATACGCTGACCCGGATAAGATAATAATACCTAGTCACGCCTCCTAGGTGCTGTATATTGATTATCGGCGTTCCCAAGGAAATAAAAGATTATGAAAACAGAGTTGCGCTGACTCCTCGTTCCGTCTCTTCCCTTGTCATGTCCGGCACAAAGGTGATCGTAGAGTCGCATGCAGGCGACAGGAGCGGGTTTGCTGACGAGGAATACGCAACAGCCGGTGCACAGCTGGCCGACTCGGCGGCGGCTCTGTACGCGGGATCGGACCTGGTCGTCAAAGTAAAAGAGATTCAGGTCAGCGAGCGAGAACACGAATTCCTTCGACCGCGCCATACGATATTTGGCTTCAACCACTTTGAATCCAATAGGGAGCTAACAGACGCGGCCGTGAAATCCAGGGCGACTTTCATCTCTTTTGAAAAGGTGGTTGACCAGAACGGCCAGACACCGCTACTAATGCCCATGAGCAGGATTGCGGGCGCGGTCGCAGGTATCTGGGCCGGCTTTATCCACAATTTTGCATTCAGACATGACAAGTCAGTCAGGCTCAAGGCCGGCTCCGATGAGGTGCGCGCAAAATTCATCGACGGGTTCGATCAGATAGTGAACAATGGATCCGTGAACGGCGACCTGAGGCGCACTTTGTCCATTCAGGACAAGATGACAGTCATTTTCGGAGGAGGAACCGTTGGTGAAATGGCAGCCAAGGTCTGCTCGGCTCTCGGGGCCAAGGTAACCATCATAGAGAAAAGGGATGCTCGCAGAAAATTCCTTCAAGAGTTGAACCTTCCCCGATCGTCCGTAGCCGCGTCTGCCGAACACGACATCCTGCGCAGCGCGCATATCATCATAGGGGCGACGTACGACAGGGAAAAGGCCGACAGAATGGTGGACGAAAAAACGCTAAAAGAAGTTTCAGAGTCGCGCAAAAAGATAATAATCGACGTTTCAATCGATCAGGGCGGCAATTTTCCATATCTCGATCAGTCCGGAAACTACTCGCCTGCAAGCACTGGAAGCATAATGAATCCGGCGCAGGCAGACTACTTTGGCAATATCTTTATCCGGGTGCCGAACATTCCGTCAATTGTCCCGCGATACGCATCGTCCGCTCTTTCCGGAATCGTTTCTGACTATCTGAAGGATATTGCCAATGGAGTACACAGGCCAGACGTTGAAAGGGCAATCAGCATAAAGGACGGCAAGATTGTCGATGGCGCCATAATCAAGGCACACGGAATAAAGTAGCGCTAGCGTGTGACCGGAAATGTCGAATGATTGCTTCAAGCCTCCAGTCAAAAACTAATTCTTATCTTTGCAAAGCATTTCTTAGAACCATTCCATTATTATGTTTCTCATCCTTTGCAGAATAGAGCAGTGTGACTATTTTTCTCTCTACCTCGATTTGTCTGATTTTCATCATTAGTTCAGATTTGCCCTTTAGTTCACGTTCGTACTTTTCCCGAAAAACCTGCCACTTTCTTGGATCATGAGAGAATCATTTTCGGAGCTCATCGCTAGGCGCAATTTCCTTAAGCCACAAGTCAACCTTGGTTTTGTCTTTCGATAAGCCGCGAGGCCATAATCTATCAACAAGAATGCGATAACCGTCGTCATTGGATGATGCCTCGTAAATTCTCTTAATTCGTATCACACATATTGATGACTTGAGAAACAAATAAAGTTTGATTACCGAGTGCGATTTTCCGGTTTTTCCTTCAACGCGAAACCTCAAGAGAAGAGCAGTGCGTCAACGATATTGCGCATTTTGGCAGGCAACTATGAATTAATTCGGTCCGTTCAAGACCTCCTCGGACTTGCTTGAGAAGAAGCTGGAGCCGTAAGGGCTTCTTGACGGTTCCTAGAATGCAGCGTTTGGCAATCAAGTCTTGCGTCATCTTTTCATCCAGGCCGTATGCGCTAACAAGCAAGGTCTTTACGCCGTTTAACTCCCTTATCTTGCAAGCGACTATGTCTCCAAGCATGTCGCCCAGTTTGTAATCCAACAACAAGACATGGATTTTCGTTCCGAGGTTCTTTTCCAGATTCTGATATGTTTGATATTGAATCGAAGGATTGAATTTAAGTATAGCCGCCTAACAAGTTTTAGGTGCGCAATGTCGGAGATTGATTATCGCTATTGGCTTTACGATTCAGCTTCGCTTTGCGGTAGGATAGCGGCTTTTGCATTCCTAGTTATGCCAACGGGGAGATAGGAATGCAGAAATCTATCACCGTTGCTGTACGGCCCGAAGTCTTGAAATGGCTTCGTGAGAGCGCCGGATGGAAGGTAGAAGAGGCAAGCAAGAGGTTAGGCATTACCGTTGAGGCATTTTTGGAAGTTGAATCCGGGAAAAGAAACCCATCGCTGAAACAGCTGAAAATACTGTCTGCCGCGTACAAGCGACCCTTGGCGTCGTTTCTTTTGTCGAAGCCTAAAGCTGAGAAGCCTCTACCAAAGGACTATCGATTCCTCCCCAATCGAGAAGGAATTTTCGATAGAAAGACGATTCTTGCAGTAAGAAAATCCAGAAGCCTGCAGGACATCGGGAAAGAACTTTCGCTGAACATCAGATATGACACAGAGCCTAAGGTTGAAAGAGTTGGGCTTTCTGCGGATCCTAACGATATCGCTGCTAAACATAGGCAGATATTTTCGTTGGATTGGGAGAAGCAAAGGAAGTTCAAGGACGCCTACAAGATGTTCGGTTACCTGCGAGATCTCCTCGAAGACATGAACATCCTTGTATTCCAATTTTCTATGCCGATTGAAGACGCAAGAGGATTTGCTCTATGTGACGAAGCTCCGGCCGTCATTGTTGTAAATTCAAAGGATTCTATTGAGGCAAGACTTTTTACTCTGATGCACGAATTCGGCCACGTCCTTCTTGGCGAAACTGTCATAGATATCCCCGAAGGGTCATTTGGGACTCGGAACGAAATAGAAAGATGGTGCAACGCGTTTGCGTCATCTTTCTTGCTCCCCGCCGAGATAGCGGAGAATCTGTTCCGGGAAAAACGTTCAGTGCTGACAGACACAGAAACGCTAAACACGCTGTCTAGAAAATACAAAGTTAGCAAGGCAGCGCTCCTCGTGAAGATGCGAGATTTGAACTACATATCCAAGCAAGAGTTCGAAGGTGTTCTTGACAGGTACGTCCTCAAGGTAGGCACGAAAAAGATCAAGACCGAAAAGAGGCCGATTAGTTCGTCCCCAGACAAGAGATGTGTCTCAGAGGTCGGCAACAAGTTTGTCTCGTTGGTCGCAAATAATTTCGATAAGAAATTCATCACATATACGGACGCGCTCAGCTACCTGTCCATCAAATCAAGGAATCTTGACAAAGTTCTTGCAAAGGCGAAGAAATGACTTCAAGCTACTACGTTATCGATTCGTCTTCGTTGATAGAATTACATAGGCATAACCCAATAGATGTCTACCCAACTGTATGGAAACATATCGAATCTTTGATCAGAAAAGGCACTTTGGCAGCGCCCAAGGAAGTGCTTTACGAGATACTGGATGGTGATGACGAACTGGGTCCGATGGGCGAAGAAGCAGAAAAAACTCTTCCGCGAACCCAATGATAAGCAAATAGAGATTCTGACCGGATTGTTGAAAGAGTACCCATCACTCGTAAAGGAGGATAGAAAGCACGACGCCGATGGATGGGTGATTGCTCTAGCGGTAGAATTGGCCACGAGCTCCCAACAGACTTTGGCCCCTGTAAAAAGAATCGTAGTTACAGAGGAAAAAATCAGAGGAGACAGAATAAAGATTCCTTACATCTGTCAAAAACTTCAAATTGAAACGATCGAAGTAATAGATATGTTCAGAGCGGAAGGATGGAAGTTCTAGCTCAAGAAGATGAACAGGAAGTCAAAGTTCAGCGTCGAGAAAAGCTAGGTTGCGCTCTGAATTTTAAGTGGGGCCGAAGGGATTTGTTCTGACGCGGACCTGCCCGCAATCAATTGAACCCTTGACCCACGGGTTTCTTCATTCTAACTAGCCCTTGTATTGTTAGATCTGGAGCCCGTTGCGATGCCTGGCTTCGCTACGACCCCACCGTTAATCTGGCATCGTGCTATGGATAAAATGAACATGTCCGTATAAGTCTTGCTAGATTATTTCAGTCCCAGAAATGGAACTCATTCGCTTCTCTTTGTTCCAGCGCCGCGCGATGGCTATGCAACAGTGTCCCCGTCGTTGACTATCTAGCGCAAAGATTCTATGACTGCGCTAGGTGTCCTGCTTGCGTCTTTCTCTGTATCTGAACTTGTCCAGCTTTATCAACTCTTGATACGAACCAAACTGCGATGACTCTACGACATCGAGTGCAGATTCCTGTTCGTCGTCTTCAGAGTCGAACCTTTTGATCAGCTTGTAAGATGTAGACCGCTGGGCAGGAATTCTGCCGGCAGATCTAATCAATTTCCTGATCTCTCTTGGCCGCATGAGCTGGCCGTGCTGTGATCCTGCGGCAGTCGAGATGCTTTCGTTTATGAGCGTGCCCCCAAAATCGTTTGCTCCCGCGCCAAGGAGCAGCTGCGACATCCTCGGGCCTTCCTTTACCCACGAGACTTGGATGTTGGGGATGTGGTTGTTTAGCATTATTCTGGCGATGGCGTGCATCTTCATCACATCGTTTCCGTCCGGCCCGGCTTGGATGTTCTTTACCGTGCCATGATTGTACATCGGAGCTTCTGTATGGACAAAGCTCAGCGGGACGAACTCTGTAAAGCCATGGGTTTCCTTCTGGATCTCGCGCAGGAGCTGGAGATGCTCAGCCCTGTGGCGTGCGTTCTCTACGTGCCCGTACATTATCGTAGATGTCGTGGGTATTCCGGCAGAGTGAGCCTGCTTGATTATCCTCACCCAATCTTGGACAGAGATTCTTCCCGGAGATATCGTGTCGCGCATATCCTGATCCAGAATTTCGGCGGCCGTTCCCGGCAGGCTGCCGACCCCGGCCTCCTTTAGCATTTTCAGGTATTGCTCTGTAGATGTCCCAGATCTGACAGCGCCGTAGAGAACTTCTTCAGGGGAGAATGCGTGGATGTGCATGTTCGGCAGGTCTTTCTTGACTGCCCTGCAGAGATCGACGTACAGGTTGCCGTCCATCTTTGGCGGAAGGCCTGCCTGAATGCAGACTTCTGTGGCGCCAAGTCCCGCGGCCTCCTTTGCCCTCCTCACTATCTCTTCGGTGGGCAAAAAGTAGCCTTCTTCTTCGCGAAAGTCCCGGCTAAAGGCGCAAAAGCCGCACTGCTTTATGCAGACGTTTGTGAAATTGATGTTCCTGTTAATCACATAAGTGACCAGGTCTCCGACCGCCCTCTTGCGAAGCTCGTCTGCCACGGTGATCAAGAGGTTCATTTCAAGTCCGGTGCAGCCAAACAGTTCCACAGCCTCGTCAGCCGAAATATCCTTGCCGCTCAGTGCCCTGTCAAGCGCGGAAGCGACAACCGGCTCGGCGCTACGTAGAAGCGATTCGATCATCGCAGGTAGCTCTCCCTGACCAGCCCTGATTCATCGGCGACCAAGTTGATGTAGTTCTGCAGTCGCTCCGATGTAATAAATCCACCTTTCAGGAATTCAGGGTACACGGCAAGCCGGGCTCGCAGCTGTTTGCCTCTTTCTTCCGTGACGGCTTTTATTGAACCAATGCTTGGCCACGGGAACTCGGGGTTGACATGGTCAATAGTCACAGGAGATATCCCTCCCCAGTCGTTTATTCCCGCATCGATGAATTGTCCAAAGATCTCCGGGCTCAGGTTAGGCGGCACCTGGATATTCATGCCAGCCATGACCAGCCTCGATAGCGCCACTGCCCTCAGAAAATAATCAAACGATGCCGCTGGCGCAGAAGACATGCCTGTCTCTGGCTTGGGCGCGAAATTCTGCATTATGACTTCCTGGATATGGCCGTATTTCTCATGGATTTTCCTTATGACAAAGAGCGAATCTACCAGCTCTTCGGGAGTTTCGCCTATTCCCACCAGGATGCCGGTCGTCATCGGGATTCTCAACTCTCCCGCGCTTTCAAGTGTCTTTATTCTTACCTTTGGATTCTTGCTTGGAGCGTCTTCGTGGGGCATTCCCTTTTCCGTCAGGCGCTCGCTGGATGTCTCCAGCATCACGCCAAGGCTGACATTGGTATCTTGCAGCATGTTCATCTCTTTTTTCGTGAGGCTGCCGGCATTTGTGTGTGGGAGAAGCCCCGTCTTTTGCAGAACAAGCCTGCTCATCTGATCAATATATTCCACTGTCGACGCGCAGCCATGGGATTGGAGCCAGGTTCTGGCCTCGGGGTACTTTTGCTCCGGCCTCTCTCCTGTCACAAAGAGCGCTTCTGTGCAGCGCAAGTTCTTGCCTTGTTCTGCTATTGCAAGCACCTGCGAAGGGTTCAGCATCGAAAGCAGTGGGTCCATCAGCTCCTTCTTGTACGTGCAGTAGGTGCAGGTATCGCGGCAGAGGTTTACCAGGTTAATGAAGACTTTTCTTGAATAGGTGATGATTCCGCCGGACTTTATGTTTCCGACCCTGCCTGCGGCTGCTACAAGCATCTCTGTCGAGCAGTCTGCCATCAGCTCGGTAGCCTCCTCCTGGTTGAGTGGCCCTTCCTCGGCCTTGCTCAGGACATCTATGGCAGAATGCGACAGCAATTCGATGCTTCTTGGTTGGTTTTGACTAATAAACAATTTTGCTACTACGGCGATTCCTGCAGATGTGGTCTGGCGCCCAGCACGGCGATAACGTCCTGGGTCTGCCCGTCCCGCAGGATATTGAGCTCAATGTTGTCACCGACGCTCTTTTCTCTCTGTAGGTACACGAGGATATCGTCTATCTTTCTCACCGGCTTGTCGTCAATTCCGATAATGACGTCGCCTCCCAGCTGTATCGGCCTTCCTTCAATTACAGACTCGCTATCGCCTCCCTGAATCCCCGCACGCTCTGCCGGGCTTCCGGAAACTACGTCAACTACAAGGAATCCGCGGGGCTCGTCCAGCCCAAGGACCTCGGCCACCCCAGGGGTCATGTCAGTTCCAGACACTCCAAGCCAGGGGTGGTTAAACGATCCTGTGGTGATAAGGGCCGGCACGACTTCGGCCACAGTGTCTGACGGAACGGCAAAGCCAACCCCGGCGAACTGGCCGGTGGTCGAGAATATGGCCGAGTTTATCCCGATTACTTCGCCCCGCATGTTGAGCAGGGGGCCTCCGGAGTTACCTGGATTTATCGGAGCATCGGTCTGTATTACGTCTGGTATCGAAAAGGAACCTTCCTCCTGGGACGGTATGAGCCTCCCCAGGCCGCTGACAATTCCTGCAGTCATGGAGCCAGAGAGCCCGAACGGGTTTCCAATGGCTGCGACTTGCTCGCCGATCCTTATCTTTGACGAATCCGCAAGCGGCAGAGGTAGCAGCTTGTCCGCCGGCACCTCCTCAACATACAGAACCGCAAGGTCTGTGAAAGGATCGGAGCCTATAAGCCTGGCCCTGTAGACGGTGCCATCCAGAAAGGTAACGTCGAGCCTGCCGCCTCCGTTGACCACATGGTAGTTCGTGATGATGTGGCCGTTGTTGTCATAAACAAATCCAGAACCCAAGCGTGAATCAGCGTTTGCTTCGTCGCTGTCTGTGATCTGCACGACTGACTTTTCCGCGCTGGTGAACAGCTCCGGCAGTGTCAGCTCCTTGTCAGAGGCTTCGACTGTGCTTATCTGTCCCACCGTCAAAGCATCCTTGCTAATGTTGTCCCTGTCAAGTCCGGTATTGTTTCCGGGCCGGACGCCGTCGTTGGTAAATGGCAGCCCGATGTTGAAATCGCCGAGATCATTGAACTGGGAATACACAAAGAAAATACCGACTCCGGCAATAACAATGGAAACTGCGAGTAGGGCCTTGTTCAAAGATGGAATAATTATCACGCATTCTTCTAATAATCCTTTTCCCGCCGGCCAGGGTTCAGTATATCGGATGCTGGCTCTCGCTTACGGTATAGCTCCTGTCCCGCCAGCTGACGCTGCCGCCCTTTCCTGCATCGATGATGGCCGACGCAAAGCCAAGCGAGACTACTGCCCCGCTTATTGGAGCGGCAAGTGCATATGCAGGGTTTTCAGACACTCCCAGCGAGCACTGGACGGCAGTAGACATCATTACCAGGCATACTGTCGCGATCTGGATTGCAAGAAGAATATCAGTCGAAAAGTCACCTGCCAGAGGGCCGACAAATATCGAGTATGGCAGCATCGCAAAGGGCACAAAGAGGATAAAGAACACCGCCAGCACCATGAGAAAGGCGCCCGATTTGTCTTGATGATATACCGGGATCATTAGACGGCGAAGCCCCTGCCATAGAGTTGCAAGGTCCCGCGCCCATACCGCGTCTATGTGTCGCTCTCCTCTTACCATCTTCATCCGGAATTTCGCCTCCTTGACCTTGCCTCCCAGGGCGCCATCTTCGACCAGCTCGTGCCTTACGCCCTTGTGTGTGCCGACTGCTTCGTATGTATTTCTCGTAATTATGAAAAAGCTGCCAAAGAAATATCCTGTCTTTACATTCGGATCGTTGACACGGAGCGGGGAAAATCGCGTATGCAGAAAGGTGGCTAGGGCTGGCAGGGTTATCTTTGTCCAAAAGTCGTTGCATATGAGGTGCGGGACCGCGGTGAGGGCATCCAGGTTGAACGAAAGGAGGTGCGCAACTGCAAGGGAAATGACAGAGGGCTTGTGCTCAGTGTCTGCATCGGTGAACATTAACAGGTCTCCTTCCGCCCGCAGGTATCCCTGGTAGCATGCCCAGTTCTTGCCCACCCAGTCATCCGGCTTTGGAGGCGCGGTGACACAGACTACGCGTGAGTCCCGGGTGGAGTAGGACTGCATTATTTCGCCCGTCCTGTCCGATGAAGAATCATCGATGGCTATTATCTGGAAATTCTTGTAGTCCTGCGCGAGCAGGCTGTCGAGACATCGCGCTATGTATCGCTCTTCGTTTCTGGCCGGCAGAATTACGCTGACCTTTGGAAAGCTCTTTGCACTCGAAGGAAATATTTCAAGTCTTGGCGCCTGCCGAAACGACTTGATCATGTAAATGAGAAAATAGGCCCAGAGTCCAAAGATCCCGTCCAGGATCGTGGAAAGCACAAGATTCATAATTGTAATGGCAAGTTCCATTGCCGGTAATCTGCCGGCTGGGAGGCTATTTATTCCACCGCTTTTGCGATTCTTTCCAGCGCTTCATCGGTGCCTTCGGAAATGTGCTTCCTTACCATACCACCAAACATTCCCAGAAAGCCGGCCAGCTTGATGTCCCATGCGACGCGGATTCTTGTCTTTTCTCCTTCTGGTTCAAGCAAGATTTTCTTGGTTCCCTTCATCGGGCCGTCCGTTATCGTGATATCGATGGACTGCTTTGGATTGATGACGACAGTCTGCCGGCAGCGTGAATCCCTGAATGCGATGGTCACCTCCCTTTCGATCACGTTTCCGCTCCTGCTGATATTTTTCACAGTCTTTGTTCCGTGCCAGTATTTGGGCTCGTTGTCGACATCTGCCACGACTTCCCATACGCGTTCCAGCGGAGCCGACAGTTCCCTAGACGCATTTATGGTCACCATGAGCTTAATTCTGGTACCCATTGCTGCGGATATATGCGATTGCTCTGAACCTGCATCCTGACGTGTTATGGGACTCTGCGTACGAGTCCACATTTTTTCCAGCTGTCAGCCGTGGTGCCTAGGCAACCCTAATCCTGGCTGTCTCGTGCGGCTTGAGTCTATCCCAGAAGGCTCCCAAAATCAATCCGAGCATAGCCCAGAATAGGCTCATAGTGAACGCGCTGGCAACCCTAAAGGTATTGACCAAATCCATAGGTGCGGTTATCTCGTCAGGGTTTGGTGGCATTCCAACGAATGCAGCAATCATTATGGCAGCATAAACACCAGGAACTAGAATCTTCTTCGATTGCATTGAACCCATTTTTCTGTATACGAACGCCAGTCCTAGAGCCGAAAAGCCCGAGACTGCCAGAAATGCGATGTAAAGGGTCTGTCTGTAGTAGATCGTTTCTGGGTCGCCCACTGCTGGCGGATTTGCTGGATACTTTAGAGCTGGAATCAGGAATAGCACGAGCCACATGATGCCTGCAACAATCAAGGCTTTCTTCTTGTTATTTGACCCGGGGATTGACGGTCTAGCGTAGGCAAACACGATTCCAAACAGCGAACCTAGAGACATGCCGAGGATAGTTCCCGCCGCTATCTCTCCTCCTTTCTGCCATATCCTATAGTTAGCATATTCTGTCGGATCGAATAATTCGCCTGCAGCAATTGCATTTTGGTTCTCAATGTCTATAGCTGCATCAATGTACGGCTCTACAATCCCTTGATTGATAGTTGCCAGAATTGCGCCTGCAATCGCGCCCGCAAGTAGCGTTATCGCAATGAAGGTCAGAGTTTTCAATTCAGTCACCTAATGGCAGGGAAATCCCGCTGCATGTCTCATGTCGTGATAGAATTCGTGCATCCACATATCCTCGTAAGCTGGTTCACCTTGTGCCATGCTGAATAGGTGCCCTTGGTCATACCCGACCATGAAGATACCAAAGAGCATGATGCCGAGCAGAACGCCGACAGCCACTTTTGGTACGCTAGTCACAGCTTTTGTAAGCTGCTTCTTTATGCCTGTTGACATGAAAATCAAAGCCGGGAAGCTCATATTTAAAAGAGTAGGGCGGTTTATCCAACTTTTTGACAATCAATAAATGCGCGTTCAGGTTCTTGTTTCCCATGCACATGTACATCAGGGCGCTGGAGAAAGTCGCGAGCAGGTATGCTCCAAGCAGGGCGCTCTCTTTTGATGTCGTGCACGTTTTCATGGCTATGCAATTGATACAGAAACGCGGCAAGGCCAGCCGCGAAAGCTTGCGCGCTTCTCTGATGCTTGGAGAAGGCACCATAAAGACGCTGGTCAAGCACATGAGGATGCATGGGCTGATAGAAACTTCCAATGGCGGCACTCGGATGACTGCAAAAGGAAGGGGCATATGCGCTGAAATTCTTGCGTCAATGCCTGCAGAGATGAGCCTGCCTGAATGCTCCATCGCTCTGGGCAAGTTCAACTATGCGATATTGCTAAAAGAGCTCGGCTATGCGATCAGGTCTGGCATCGAGCAAAGGGACGCAGCGATAGCACAGGGGGCGACTGGGGCGACCACCATCGTATTCAGGGATAGCAAGTTTATCATGCCCGCCACGAATCATGATTCGCTAAGAAAGGACCGCCACGTTCGTAACCTTCTCATGGAAGGGATGAAGCCAGAAGAAGAGGATGTCATAATAGTCGGGAGCGCGGACAGCAACGAAAAAACGGCCGAGCTGGCCGCCAAAAACGCGGCTCTGTTGACAATAATCAGCCATGAGAAGCATCGATGACTTCGGTTCTTGTTCCGTCCTTGTGATACCTGTAGACCTTGCCCGCAGCCTCGTCGGCAGTCTTTTTGTGCGACCCGTCACAGAACGGCTGGTTATTACTCAGTCCGCACATGCATATCCATTTGGTTTCACTGCCGACTTTGACTGCCATAGGAGCCTGAGCTTCCTTCTTCACTAGTCTTGCCACGCCAGCAAGTACGTCAAGCCATTAGATAAGCATGGCAGTAATTCCCAGCTAACTTGGTTTTCGCGGAATGACTGCCATTGATCAGCGATTGGGAACTACTTTTCGACGATCTCTCGGAAGCACCTGGCACAGTACTTTTCATCGGCCCAGTTGTAGCTTCCGCACTTGCCGCATTTCTTCTGGCTTTGCTTGAACATTTCCGCGATGCCCATGTTGCTGTCTGCTTGTCCCCGCTCTAATAATCATAAAGGACGAATAATACATCACGTTTAATTCCATGCCTGGGACCGGGAAGCTATTCCTCGTTCAAGTGAATGTTTACTCGCTTTAGGAACCACGTCACTTGTTCTGCTCTTGCCAGACCCTGACTGCTCTGGAACGGTTAAAGACAAAGAGCCTGTCGTGGCAGTAAAGCGCGCCGGCCATAAGCAGATACCCCGCCAAATATAGAATACTGAATCCCCATATCTCTGAATCAGGTGATGTGGCCGAAATATAGCCAAATACGCTGTCAGCGGCCGCGATTATCAGGATCGAAGCGGCAAGCAGAACCCACGGTATTGAGCCGAGCTTTCCTTTCCGCAGTATTGAAAACATCATGATTGCGGGCACTATGAGGGCGGCGTCCAGGGCAGGATATGCCACGTTCACAAACAATGCGGGAATATCATCTACGAGTAACGATGAGCTGAGTATGGTGATAGGAACCATAGAGCCGAAAATCCCAGCTGTCGTAGCCAAAACCACGAACAGAGTATGCGGCCTCGCAGACTTTACAAAGAACCTGTATGTAACGAACAGATGGTATCCAAAGGGCACGTAACCGAGAAGCCATAGCGCATCGGCTATGGAAGGAAATGGAACTTCTTCTTCCGACCCGATTTCGTAATAGGTCTGCACCACTTCGGCAGCAAACCAGAGCGAAAGGCCGATGGCAAAGGCAGCGTAGGTCTTTCCATGGAGGCCACCGAGTTTTTGCCTGTAAAGGATCAATAATGCAAAGAAAAGAGCGGCAGCGGCTGCGGCATTTATTGAAAGGTCAGACAGTATGAGTGTGGCGTACTGGTCTTCAAAAACTGCAATGTATGCCAGCCCGTAAATCCCTACAAGCGTCGCGATTGTGATTACGACATTTCGAAAGAATGATGTCGGATGAGTGGCTGACATGTTTTCTCGATGATGAGAGCTACTTGAATCGTCTTTTCTGCTATGCTCGAACAAACTATGTCATGACCTTCAGAGCGAGAATTCTCTGAATCCTATCGATTGGAGGGATTTCCGCGTTGTCTATTTCGACAAGGTGTTCCTGATGGCGAGCGTGTAGTTCTACTTGTTCTCTGAACTGGCGGTAGATTTCTTCCATGAAGACGTTGGCTCCGTCGCCAAAGATTTTTCTCAGTTCGATGTCGAATTTCCTGATGTCAAATTCTTCAGGATTGGTCGCGACTCCCTGTGAACCGAGTTCCCAAAATAGGGCCTGCATGGTCGGCTCGCCTAGCGAAGAAAGAACCCTGCTGGTAATTTCTGCCAATTCTCTCACCACCGTCATCACGTCATAAAGGCCGGACATATTTTATAGTTGTCTGGTTGTATTGAGAGCTACATACTAGGCGTTAAAGTTCACTCACTGCAATAATCCGTGAGATTGGAATCGGCCAGAATTAACTCCAGATTTATCGGCATTACTATATGCTCTTTTGCGCTGGCAGGCCTGGTGGCACCGCTTCAAATGCCGGCGGAGGCCAGCGGATACCCTGCACCGGGAACAAAGATAAAGTCGGATCATTTCCGCATTGCACCACCTACTGACGGCGACTGTCCAAAGACGACAAAGCACTTGGGCGGAACAGGAACCGACACAGGCTGCAAGCCCGATTCTGACAAGGTAAAGAATTTCATCGATCTGGATAGAAAGGGACACAAAGTCGTAAAGAAATCCAAGGGTCGTGGAAGATAGAGCTGATCTAGAATGAGTGAAATACTTTTGAATAATGGTTCGTTCCGAAAGCATTTCCCCCAGATCAAAGGCAACCGCGGTAGAATAGAGATCATGGGAGACATACTCTCTGTGTGCATTGCAGGGAACATCAAAAAGACGCACATCATGTACAGGGGCAACCTGAGCCATGACATGCTAAAGGCATACACCGACGAGCTGCGAAAGAGAGGACTTGTGGAATTTGTGGATGGAGGCGGCAAATTCAGGACGACAGAGAAGGGTAAAGAGTTCCTCTATCACTATGAACAAATAAAAGAGCTTCTGGCCAGCGGTATAGCCGAATCGAGCGAGGCTGAAGCGGATAACATGCCTGCCGGAAGCAAACTCTTGTCCCTGGGTATGAACCAGGATTTCCTGAGGAAAGTAAAGATATCTGCTGATCAGGCTAGGGATATGATCAAGGGTATCCTGTATCTGAAAGAAAGGTACAGGGACGGCAACGCCAGCTGAAATATCGGTGGCGTTTCTTCCATGAAATCAAGTTCGCCATAGAAGAAAGGAGAGCTAATCTTTTTACCGTCGCCTTAATTCGATATCAGGTAGCTGGTAGTCATGATGGCGATACAAAAGCTGGTAGCATTTTGGCACAGGTACGAGAACCTCAACCTCAGGATAGCGTTTGTCCTCATTTCGCTCCAGCTGATACACCTCTACTGGCTCACGGCAGACGTTGTCATAAAGAGAATAGCTGGCGACAGTTCTCCCGGCCTGTCACAGAGCGGCGCATTGTTCATCTTTTTCATCGTGATAGACTATGTCGAAATACCGGCACTAGTCGCCGGACTTGCATACTATGCACTGAGCGTCTACAAACGCGAAGAGCATTCCACCAAGAACGCCCTACTGCTGGCAATGCTGGCCGTGCAGGTCTTTCACATTTTCTGGATTACAGACGAGGTCGTGTACGAGACATTCTTTGGCTCGTCGAGCGCGGTAGAGATTCCGGAATTTGCGGCCTGGGTGGCAATTCTTATTGACTATCTCGAGCTTCCGGTTATTGCAGACCTCTTTTATCGAGCCATAATAAGGGGCGGAAAAAAGTAGCGCCCAGATTACGAAGGTTTCGGGCAGCCTTCCATGGGCCAGATGAATATTTCCTTGCCCTGGAGCTTCCAAAGCTGATTCGAGTACAAGGCAGTGTCGTCAATATGACAGCGCTCGCACATGTTCACAGAGATATCAGAAGATGGCTTGCCTATGGCTAAAAGGAACTCTTTTGCGTACTCGACTGCCTTTGTGTCCATCTCGTCTGGTACCTGAGAAGCCCTGCCCTTGTCCGTCGGTATGAAAACATCAAAGTGGACCTTGCCTCCGTCAGCGTATGTGTTGTAGACTATGACTTTTTTTCCTTGGCCCGAATACGGTTCGAGCTTTGTCTTGCCGCCTTGCATCGCAAGGGTAAGAGTTGGCAGGGGATTTATTTTTTCCGAACCAGTGCGATGCCGCAGGTAGAGCAATTCAGGGGGAAATACTCGATCCGCTATTCATCTTCGAGTAACATGGTTTCAAAGGCCACGGCTTTGTCGGGTTCTGCCGCATAAATTACGTGGTGATGGTTCTTTAACAGTCCTCTGATCCATTCATCCCTCTTGGATTTCTCTATTCCAGAAATATCATAGTAACACATCTGTGAATTGTCGAATTCCTCAAAATGATCCTGGCCTGTTTTTTCGACGGCCAGCCCCAACCGCATACCTTCTATCGTTGCCGTGTCCGTTATCGTCCTGCCAACAAATCTGAACGGCGGTTTCATGCCTATGGTAGCTTCTTCTCGTATCCGTTTGAGAGTGCCAAGCATGTCAAGTTTATTCTCATCAGACCTTTCTATGCGATAAAAGCGTAGAGAGTTTTTCTTTTTGTACGAATCAACGTCAACGCCCTGTGCCGACAGCCTTGCTTCAACTAGCTCTGAGCTATCAGGCGTAAAGAAAACGCAAGACTCTCCCTTTTCTAGGCCGTTCAGGAAATAACGTGCTATTATCAGATCTGCGTACTTTGGGTTGTCGTATAGCAGGACTATGTGGTTGTTGCCTTCCAGTCCGTCAAGAAACTTTGTCGGACGGTAGCTTGTCTTTTCAGCGCTCATTGAATCTCCCTCTCTGAAACGTCAAGGTACTTTACCCCCATGGCGAGGAGAAATTCGCTGATGCGATCATAATCCTGCAGAAAATCCCTCCCTTTCTCGGTTATCCCAAGCGGGCCCTGCCTGATCATGTTCCTGCCTTCCAGTTCATCCAGGTACCTGACAAGTTTGTCATATGCAAGGTTGCTGAGGGACTGCACTCTGGTTGGCTTTGCCTCACCGTTTTCTAACTCTTGGCTAATTGCGCAGAGTATGTCATTGTATATTTCCATCTTGTTGCGCTTCGGTTTCGGCACTCACCATCGGTCGCCCTTTCTAATTAATAAGCCTCCCCTTGGGGCGTAACGCCTTTTATGCAATACGCGATAAGGGAATCCATGAACAAAACCGAATCCGCTACGCAAGAAATCGGAAACCATCTTGAAGCCTTTTTCTACAAGGTACCGAAAAAGAACCACGACGCAGTCGTAACGAACCTGAAGAAATTCGTGCCATGGTTCGACGAAAATGGAGTAAAGATCGAGTACTACCAATATGCCGGTAGCCAGACTTCAATGGAAGGATTTGAAAACATTGACAAGACGCTTTCAGCCTCGGAAGACGAGGAGATATGGGTCGAGCTGCAATACTATAGAGACCGCAAGCACTGCGAGGATATTTTCGCAAAGATGATGAAGGACAAGAGTCTCGAATCCCTTGGGAAAGAGTTCTTTGGCCTGATATCGCAGGGAAAGACCCTCGTCACCGGCGGGTTTAGCCGCCTCAGAGAGTAGGAGTCGCGTCAATGATAGGCGATACCATTCATCATTCCTGACCCGAATACTGAACTGGAAGAATCAGGTGGAACTGCTATGAGCACTAGGTTTTCGTCCGGACACTCACCGATGTAGAAGAAAAAAGTGGGAAGCGAACGCTTCCCTTTCCTGCAGCTACCTCTTGAAGAGCCTTGTTCTACCCAGTACGCTGACAGCTCCTATCGCCGCTGCTACTGCGCCCAGTGCCACAATAGGAAATTCGGGCACTACTTGTGTTCCAGTTATTTCTATGTCATGTTCGCTGTGAGTGTAGGTAATTGTCATTACAGCGTCGACTGACCCTTCATTGGCTACCTCAAAGTTGGTGGTAGCTTGGCCGTCAATAGTAACGGTGTATGGTCCTTCAAGCATTTTTCCAATCTCGATCTCTGTCGTACCCTCAGTCCCAGTTTCACCGTCAGCTGTGAATGATACTCTCTTGTTGTCTGCGTCCAGTTCAAGTGGGCCGATAGTAGAGCTTGATCTAATGCTGACGTCCACATTTGCATCAGCAATGATGACAGTGCGAGTAACGCTAGTCAGCTCGATAATCGCCCCGCCATCCGTCCCCTCGCTGTCCATTGCACCATCTACTGACAATGAATCAACAGCAGAGTTAAACGCGCCAACTTTGCTGTCAAATTCTGCAGTTGGTGTCATGAACATCACCGCCACAATTTTATCCGCTGTCTCTATTGTAACCATCCTTGATTTCTGATTTGAGCTCGGACATTCTACAGTAATCTCGTTTGCCTGTACGCCAGCAACAGTTCGTGACGTGACTGAAGGCGGATTACAGTCAATTACATCTTGGGTCAACGAATCCGGATCCTTTGCATCGCGTCCGGCTTTGGCTGTAACCAGCAAATTAATAGTGCTCATTGTTGCCGGGTCGGGTTCAGAAAGTCCACCAGGGCTTGTAGCCACTAATGTCGTTTCAGAAGTCTGTGATACTTCAAAGCCGCTCCAGCCATCTGGGAACGTTATTTGAACCCCTGCTTCCGCATTTACGTATGTGCCGCTCACTGCTTCCGGCATCTGCGCATATGCAGACACTGCTGCTACCGGCAGCAACAGCAGCAAACCTGCAAGTAAAGCTTCTTTTGTATGTCTGTGCATTTGGTTAATTACAAGCTGCGTGTATAAAAGGATGAAACGACTGGCAATATGGATTACCTGCGGCGCTCCGATGTATTCCCTTACCTTTGGCTAAGTTAGTTAGGCTTGAAAAGAGTGGGCCCAAGGGAACATCATATTAAATTGATTGGTGGTTTCCACGAGAGTCATGGTCCTAGTCAATACTTGACTTCCAGTCGCCTGGTAGTCAGGGGTTTGAAGCCGTATGACATCTAGAAATCTTGTATAATATCTTGAAGGTCAAATAGAGTCCAAAGTGTCCAAGATTTGATGAATCCAGAAAAATGATGCGGTCAGATAGGAATCTCTATGACGAGCTTCCTATCCTTCTTGGAACGCTCTTCCAATACGTCTAATACCAGTTGAATGGCTTCAGTCATGTTTGCTTTCAGCTCTTCGATAGTTTCGCCTTGGCTAATGGCACCAGGCAACTCGATGCACTGTCCGGAATAGCCTCCCTCCGGGGCTTCATGGATCCTTATCGTGAATTTTCTATTGCCAATGCTTTTCTTTATGGCCATTTGATGTAGGATATTACCTAATTCTGAATATAAAAGGTTAACATGTCATAGCTCATTGAGAAATTCTTCCTTGGATTTCCCTGCTTGATCGAGAATTGATTTCAAAGTTGTTTCCTTTATCCGATCATGTCGCGGAACAGTGACGTATCTGCCATCCTGATGAATCATGATGATGTGACTCCCTCACTGCCTCACCACTCTAAAGCCACGGTGATTTAGAACCCTCAGAACATCGCGATAATCATGATTTCAGGCTCAAGGTTAGTGTTGCTCCATAGATGAGCATAAAAAGTTGCTGTACGCTGATTTGTCCAGCCATCATTCGAAAATGATTTCAAAGGTTTCTGATGCAACAGTCGCAGAAATGTTAATCGAATTTCGAAGCACAGCGGCGTTCATGCTGGTCATGAAGAAAGTATGGGCCCAAGGATCTGTGAACCAAAATTGACTCAATTTTTCGGTTCGCACGCCCAGAAGGATAGTGAAATCAGCCAGGAATTTCAATAACGAGCTTTCTATCTTTTTTAGATCGCTCTTCTAATGTATCCAGCACCAGTTGGATGGCCTCCGTAATGTTTCCTTCAGTTCTTCGATAGTCTCGCCTTCGCTAATGACACCGGGCAGTTCTATACATTGTCCCGTGTAGCCGCCTTCTCGAGCTTTTTGAATCCGTAATGGGGGTTTCGACAGGAATCACTCCATAGCTAGCTAAGAGGTTTTCGTAAGCAATCTAGCCTTCCAGAAGTAAAGTGGCGCAACCGGCCGCTTCAATTACCGTTTGACCAATTTTGCTTTTCCTAGGATGCTGATAACCCCAATAACCGCTGCTAGAATGCCCAATGCGGCAATCGGAAATTCCGGCACTATTACAGTAGCTTGATCAAGCTTTGCATTTATCTCCCCTATTTTGGCGTCAATGCTTTCTGAATCCGCCCTGTCTCTAATCAGTCCGACCAGCTCAACGCGTAGCATCTGCTCTATCTGTTCTTTCAATTCTGTCGCATTGCGCTGATCTAGCTCCGTTTCCACGTGTTCAAAGTTGTCAATGTAGGCCATTGTGGCAAGCTCTTCAGCGCCGGTAGCATTACCCGCCTTGTACTCTGTCGAAACCATGCCGAGAAGGTTTTTGACGTTTTGAATGTATTCCAACGCGGTGAATGTGTCACTCCCTGAGCCTCCCTCGACAGATATACTCTTGAATACGCTATCCGCCGGAGGGTTGGAATTGACGTATGTCCAATACTCATCACTTCCAATTTCTATTCCTCCAGGCAATGGCTTATCCTCACCCGATATAGGTGTGATAAAGGCGGTTGAAGGATAATACTCTGGGGGCATTTCAAAATAAGCCGGTGAACCGGCTTTCATTTCCAAAATGTACGAATAGTCAGAGTATTCAAAGGGCTCAGGATAGCTAATTGTCACATTGAATGTTGCATCTGAATTAGAGGCAAGGTATGCTCCCGGGATTGTTGGAACAGGGCTGTGTCTTACCAGTCTAACAGGGCCCGTCTTGCTCCCGGATTCAGGTATAGTCTCGGCAGCAGAGTCGTGGACATAATTGCGATCCTCAACATCTGCAAAAAACCCGTGGTCAACAAAATTCATATCAAGATCCGTCTGCGAAATGCCAAGGCCCCCAAAAGCGTTGTAGATATCAACAGCAGTAGTTGCCTTGCTTCTATCAAGCTCCTGAAGAATTGTCTTTGCGTCAAGCGACACAGTATCGGTGGGAGAGGGATATACGTTAGAGCTCTTGGTTAGTGTGCCATTTCGCATGAATCCAACACCTACCTCCTTACCCTTATCATGGAAATCCCAAAGAACGCCGGCTACTGCAAATTCTTCGTCATCACCACTCCATGCCTTGTAATTTAATTCAACATCTATCATGCTAGCTCCGACTCGATAAAGGTCGGGATGCGGATGGCCATGGAATTCATTGGTGAGCATCGCAAAAAAAGATGCCATTCCCTCTATGTACGAGTCATTTGTACTGTTGTTACTGTAGCCTTTATGGGGAATCCCTCGAGTGCTTAACTCCGGAAAATTCGGCGCGTGCATCTCGTATAATAGATAGTGCCCGAGCTCATGCCACTCTCTATTAAGTGGAGCATCAGGGTAAGAAGCAGGACTGGCCCCGTCGCAAATGTATGCACCGCTACCCGTAGCTTCGACTTTGTCAAGTAAACTGCCTAGGTCGCCAAACGTTGGTCTTGGACCATGAGCGCCATACCATGCGTTATCGGCTCCAATAGGGCACTCATTATCGATGTGGTGGGACTTCATCATTACTGGGCGTAACTGGGTCCCTAACCCCAAGTTCTCCAAGTACTTCATCGCACGATAACTGTTGTAGTAAATGTAGCCTGAATTCATCTGGATTCTTGCGTTGCCCCCCGTACCTTCCCAATCTTCTAGTTCCATGAAAGTGATGATATCCAACAATTTCTGTTGGCTGCCGTACAGAAAATCTACCTCTGCTTCGTAGCTGCCGTCAGCAGTGCGCTTCCACTTCAAGCATTCTGTTGCAGGGTCCTCGTCAACGCACATTGCCTGATAAACGGGAATGAATCTCCCGCTATCATTCTTGCCGTTGGTCACAGCGAACTCGGGCTTGCCTTCATACCACAAGAGAGATACGACTAGGATTCTTCGGGGCTTGCCAGGATCTGTGAAGCTAAATTCGTACTTGGCATCAGAGTCGTCAGATGTTGCCGTCTTTTCAAAAAAGGGCGGCTTTGATACACTAAGTTTCTTAATCATGGGTTCTGCAATCTCGGCGATTGCGACCCTCGAGTTCGATATGGGTACGCTCTTCAAGCCCCGCACTCCCTCTACCATGCTACTCACTTTGCCGAAAATGCGGAACGCACCCGATGGGAAGATCGTCATGAGGCATCCATGCTCCGAATGTTCATCCTCATCTGCATAATCGAGGTAGCCGTCCGACTTGAAAGATCCCCCATTCTCGAGATCTACATTCGAAAAGGTACAACTGGCGTCTACGTAACCGTACTGATTGTATGTTGTCAATCCATATTTCTTGCACTCCGTATCAGATTCAACATGTGTTAGATTTTCTCCCCGGATAGAAACTTGAACTCTTGATGTATCGCCTCGAATCCTGACTTCCATGGAAGCTTCGCCTTCTAATAAGAGGGTGTAGGAAGCCGTACCACAATTGTCATCGTAAGTTTCCTTGTAATGTCCGGTTCCATTGCCTCTTAACTCGTTGAGAAATGGGTGAATTACCGTTGCGTTTGACCTAAAGCTGATTTGATGATCGTCACTTACTACAGGGTCGCCAGGTAAAGTATGGTAGTAGGTAATGTATCTGTATTCGATTTGAACGACGTAGCCCGGATTGGGTGGGAGGTTAAAGCCTTGTGCGTTCGCATTTTGAGCGGGAGGCACACTGATGACAACGACTTGTAGGAGCAATAGAGTCGCGGCAAATAACAGAACGGTTCCTTTCAAGAGAGCAGTTCCTGCAACGCGATCCATTCTGTATCGGACTATCCTGCGCCTCTGTTGCATGATTGAATTATTAAGGATAGCTCACAAGCGATCTCGACGTGGAAGAAATATGGATTGCAACCAGCTTGAGCGACAGTATGGTTGGAAATGGGCCCAAGGGGATTCGGACCCCTGGCCGACCGGTTATGAGCCGGTCGCTCTAACCAGGCTGAGCTATGGGCCCCAAACAAAAAATCCGTAAAGATGCAGTATGTATAAAGGTTTGGAGATCGTTTCAGCAGTACATCCCGACGTACTTTTCCTGCACCGAGTCAAGAAGCAGATTCTGCGCTTTCAACGACTTTACCGCCGCGTAGTAGGCAATTTCCTGCTTGTCCGCGGGAATTTTCTGCAGTATCTCCCGCCACACCTGCGCGTGCCTTACGTCTGCCTCTTCATGAATCTCGAAATACCTTGTTGCGTCTTTGCTGTCAAGGTCGTAGTATTTTTTCAGGCCGTCGATCTTTGATCTGCTTATCTTTGGCAGTTCAGCCTCGTAGGCGTACATCGCAGCCACCGCTTCTTCGAAGGAAGAGACCGCCAGGACCTGCAACGCGCTGACTGCACTTTTCGTCTTTGCTTCGCCTTCGTAGCCCGAGAGTTCACTTCTAGAGATTCCGAGTGATTCGGCAAACTTTATCCAGGGCTCGACGTGTTGGGCCTCTTCTCTCGCGTTGCTGGCAATATCATCCTTCACAGCAGAATCGGCAGCCGGAATACTTTCTACAAGACTTGGAACTGCCTTGACCAGCTGAAAGTATTCTTTTGAATATCCCTGCAAGTGATCGATTGTCAGCTTGCCCTCTGACCACATCCGGTAGAACGGGTGCTTGAGCAGGCTGCGCTTCTCAATTTCGGAATCGATCATTTGGATAATGTCCATGTGCAATATTATTGCTCTCCAATAAAAAAACCTTATGACTTTGAGCAAAGGATTTTATGGGAATGTTCTTACAATTTCGTAAAGTGCTCCGGTGGTGTAGTAGCCAGAACTGGCTGCACAGTCCGGTCAAGCATTGTGGCCTTTCAAGTCGCAGAGCCCGGGTTCAAATCCCGGCCGGAGCATTTTCTAAATCTGGTTGCGCAACGCTTTTCAGACAACAGTAAATTAATATGGTCACGTTTTGAAATAACCTCAGGGAAAGAGCAGATTTTTGAGTACCAGGAGAAACGTCGAAGCTAACCCTCTAACCGAACAGTTTGCCGATCATCTCCGCAAGATCGAGGAAGCCCTGGAACGAGAACTTGACCTCTATTCGTGGTCGGAATTTCATGCACCCCTCCGATATGCAAGCGAAGGTGGAAAAAGGATAAGGCCACTGATCCTTGTGCTTTCAGCCGAATCAATAGACTCTAGAAAAGCAAGCTCTGACGCATATCTTGCCGCCTCGGCAATCGAGCTCTTGCATACCGAGTCGATAATTCACGATGACATTATCGACGAAGAGAACCTGAGACGGGGCAAGCCGTCGTTTCACATAAAATACGGTTACAACAGCAGCATCCTGACGGCGGATTTTGTCCTGGGCGTCATTCTAAACATCGGATCCAAGCTAAAGGACTCTAGGCTCATAAACGAGCTGTCCAATGCCGCGACAAGGATGAGCGAGGGCGAGATGATGGAGATAAGGCTTGGCAACGAGCAAAACATTACAGAGGACGACTACATCAAGGTCCTGGAATACAAGACTGCTTCGCTCTTTGAGACCTCTGCCAAGGTTGGCGCGCTCATCGGAGGAGGCGACGAAGACCAGGTGCGAGCCATGACTTCGTTTGGCAACCTCTTAGGCATCGCGTACCAGATACATGACGACCTCATAGACTGGAACAACGAAAACAGGCTTTTCAACATGCTTGTCAGAAACAACGACGAAAGATCCAGGGAATTTGTCGACAGGATGGACAAGCTGTACAAGTCGTACGCTGCAAAGGCAAAGAACGAGCTCCGCAAGATATCGACAGAGAATGACGCCAAGAGGCACCTGGAGAACCTCACCGACCTAGCGTCAGTACAGGTCTAGCTCGACTTTTGCATTACGGCCCGAGTGAAACCGGAGAAATTGCCGAGCTCAAATCCGGAACTGCCTTTGACGCAAAGTCAAGCAGCGGTGCGTGCCAGATCCCAAAGCCCACCATGAACACCATCGCAAACACCAGCACCGCGACAATAGCCCTTGGCTCCTTTACCTTGCTCATGTCCGGCGCATCTTCCATGTACATCTTTCTCATTATCCAGGCATAGTAGCCAAGAGACAGGGCGCTATTGAGTACTCCCGCTATAGCAAGCCATGGGCCCCACTCCACCAGCGGCCCGCTGTTTATTCCTGCGCCAAAAAGCACCAGCTTGCTCCAGAAGCCGTTGAGCGGTGGGACTCCGGCAAGAGCCAGAAGCGAGATCGAAAGCGCGATCGCGGTGATAGGCATCCTCTTTCCAAGACCGCGATATTTCTCGAGGCTGTAGCCGGCGATGGCTGTCGCCACGCCAGCGGCGGCAATGAACGCTGCAGACTTCATGACCGCGTGGTTGATGATATGGAACAGCGAGCCGGAAAGTGCCTGGTCAGAGTACGGCGCCAGAGCGATGCCTATCATGATGTATCCGGCCTGAGCGATGCTGGAATAAGCGAGAATCCTTGTAACGCTCCTCTGCATCAGAGCCCCGAGGTTGCCGAGAGTCATCGTAAATATTGCGACTATGGCAAGTGTCAGGGTCCAGTCCAGGTTCAGCGCAAACATGCCAAGGACGATTACCCTGAGCGCCGCAGCAAAACCGGCCTTCTTTGTCCCCGCCGCCAAGAGCGCGCCGATAGTGGTCGGAGCGCCCTCGTAGGCGTCCGGCAGCCACATGTGGAACGGCACGAGGCCCATCTTGAACCCAAAGCCGGCGATAAACAGGCCGACGGCCAGAAGCGCGACCGGCGTCAGGCTTGCGTCAAGAGTGGTCATGGCCCTTATAGAGTCTCCAATGTTGGTCGTGCCGGTAAGCCCGTAGACAAGTCCCATTGCGAAAACTATTAGCGCGGACGACAGCGCGCCAAACATGAAATACTTTATCGCCGCTTCATTTGAAATTGGGTCGCGCTTTGCAAAGCCGGCGAGCGCGTACGTCGGAAGCGACATCAGCTCCCACGCGACAAACAGCATGACAAAGTCTGTCGAATACGCAATGATAACCATGCCAATCGTCGAGAGCAGAATCAGAGAATAGTAGGCGGCCGGATTGGTCTTGCCCTTGTAGTAGTTCCAGGAGGACGCAGTGACCATCACGGAAACTATCAAAAGGGCGATTGCAAAGAACGATCCAAACAAGTCGTCCACAAGGACTTCCGAAGAGAACGCGACTGCCGGTAGGACTTCGCCGCTAAAGACGCGATAGATAACTATTCCTATAGCAACTATCAGCGCCGCAAAGGCGATGGCGCTGTAGATCTTGTTCCTGTCCTTTCCCTTCTCCCTCCTTGCTGCATCGATGACAGGGATTGCGAGGCCTACCACTCCCAGTATTATCGTCACAAGTATTGGCGTAGAAAGCAAGTCGACCAATTCATTTCACCTATAACAGCAGGAGCATCACAACTATCATGATGCCCACTCCAAATACGAACAGGTATGTCTGCGTGATGCCCGTCTGCCCGCCCTTGACTACGCGGGACATGAATGTCATTGACTGCTGGAAGGCCGGGTTTACTCCATCGATAATAGTGCTCTCAAAGTAGCGCCAGATAAAGCGAAAGATGGCAAGAGGGCCTATCACGCCGCCCCAGTACAGCGCTGTGTTAAGGTACCACCTGTTGTAGAGGAATTTCCAGATCGCCCTTGTAATGATGTTCCTCCCTATCGCCGTCGGGTCTGCCTTTCTTACAATGTAGAACAAAAATCCAAGCGCCGCCCCTATCGCAAACGCGCCAACAGATGCCGCGGCCGCGATTGGGTTTAGGCCAAAGTAAGTCCTGTCGCCTTCGGGCAGGATGTGTATCGCAGGCCCGCCTTCTTCTTCCTCGCCATGGATTCCAAAGGACTCTGCCAGGTATTCGGTGAACAGGTGGTGTATCTGCGCCTCAAAGACAAATCCGACCACGCCTATTGCTATCGATGCAACGGCGAGTATCGCAAAGGGGACCCACATGCTCGCGGTGACATCGTGGAGATGATGCCCCTTTTTCTCCATCTCCTCGAGGTGCCTGCTCTTTTTGCCAAAGAACGACATGCCTATCATTCTGAAAGTGTAAAAGGCGGTCATGACGGCCACGACGACTGCCATGCCAAAGAGCGGCCAGGAATAGGTATAGCCGGATTCAAGGACTGACGCAAATATTGCGTCCTTGCTCCAAAAGCCGGAAGTGAATAGCGGTGCGCCGGCAAGCGACAAGCTGGCGAGCAGCACAAAAATGTACGTCTTTTTCATGGGTTTGCGAAGCCCGCCCATATCCGTCATGAACCTGGAACCCACCGCGTGCAGTAGCGCTCCTGCTCCCATAAAGAGTGATGCCTTGAACATAGCATGGCTCATCATGTGGAAAAAGCCGGAGGTATAGCCGTCAACAAAGTTGAGCGATAGCCCCGCTATCCCGAGGCCCATCATCATGTAGCCGATTTGAGAGCCTGTCGAATAGGCGAGCACCTTCTTTATCTCCGGGTTGACGAGTGCCTGCGTCGCGAGCAAGAACGCGGTGATAGCTCCGACCCATGCGACTACTTCAAAGAATTCTTCCATGCTAAATGCGCCGGCTGCTCCCAAGGCGAAAAATAGAGGCCCTATCCTCGCGACTAAAAAGACTCCGGCCTTGACCATGGTGGCAGCATGTATCAGCGCTGAAACTGCGGTAGGGCCGGTCATCGCCTCCAGCAGCCATTCATTGAGCGGGAACTGGGCGGACTTGCCTATCGCGCCGCCAAAGAGCAGTATCGCGGCAGGCACAAGCAGGTTCTGCTGGGCCATGGTTGTCGCCCACGCGGTGTCTTCCAAGAGTTCCTTAAAGCCAAAAGTGCCGGCGTGCATGAAAATAAGGAACATGCCTGCCAACATCATCGTGTCTCCGGCGCGAGTCATCAGGAATGCCTTGAGGCCCGCGTGTGTAGGAGACGCCCACATCGCAATGCCCCCGGCGATGTGGCCCTCTGCACCGACATAGTCTTTCTTTCTGTCGTAGTACCAGAACCCGATCAATGCGTACGAAGCAAGGCCGACTCCCTCCCAGCCAAAAAAGACCATGAGCAGGTTGTCAGAAAGGACGATCAGCTGCATCGAGCCGATGAAAAAGAGCATGAAAAACCAGTAGCGTGTTAGGTCCCTGTCGCCGTGCATGTAGCCGGTGGAATAGACCATGATAAGAAAAGAAATCCATCCCACAAGGTTTGCCATCACTATCGCAAGCGGGTCTGCAAGGACTCCGGCCTTTAGTCCGAGTGAAGAGATCCACGGCACCTGGCTGTGAACTTCTTCAATGTCAAGCGCAAGCGGGATGAGAGTCGCCGCAGATATCGCGCTTGCAAGCGCAAAGCCCACTGCGGTATAGTCCCTTACCCTGTGGCCTGCCTTTGCGACGCCGGCTATCACCGCGGCGCCGGCAAATGGCAGTATCCATACCAGCCAGGCACTTACTCCGATTCCTTCAAGACCAATGGCCATGCTGATTGCCTATTCTCCTTCTCCTTCTGCAGGATTACTTTCCTCGAGATGAATTATTCCGCCTTCTGCGGCCTCCGCCGGCACCGGGACCGGCAGCACGCCTTCCTGTCCTTCAAACATTCCGCCAATATAGTCGGTTATAGGATCGAGGAAAAGGTCTGGAAGGACGCCGATGATGAGTGACAGGGCAGCAAACGTTGCCATTGTGGCAATAATGTAGCGATTTGAGTCCTTTACGTGGGCCAGCTCTTCCGGTATCTTGCCAAAGAATATGCGCTTGAACATCCAGAGTATGTAGGCCGACGAGAGCACCGTGGCCAGGATGCCAAATGCAAACATGGCCGTCCTGAAAGGATCCATGTCGTTAGTCGCCGTCTGGAGCACTCCGTTGAACATTATCCACTCGGCCATAAAGCCGCTGGTTGGCGGGATCCCGATTATCGTAAGGGCTCCTATCATTGCAATGACTGCAGTATAAGGCATCTTGCCGGCAAGCCCTCCCAGTTTTGCCATGCTCCGAGTTCCGGTCTGGAGAATTATAGAGCCGGCCATCATGAAGAGTATTGCCTTGCCAAGGCCGTGCGTCACGTAGAGCATGGTCCCGCCGGTAATCCCAAGTATGCTTTCTGAGCCCAGCCCAAAGAGTATGTATCCCATCTGGCTGACGCTGGAATAGGCCAGCACTTTTTTGATGTCGTCTTGCATCAGCGCCATGGCGCCGCCGTAGATCATGGTCGCAAGGCCCCACATGTTGATGTAGAGGCTGTACTGCTCATAGCTGCCGGTCAATAGCTCCATCCAGAGCCGGAGCAGGCCGTACGCGCCGATTCCGATCATGGCAGGAGAAAGAAGCGCGGATACGGGAGTCGGCGCCTCTGCGTGGGCGTACGGGAGCCAGATGTGGAGCAGGAATGCGGCCAGCTTTACTCCGAGACCGATTACCAGCGCGAAAACAATTAGCGGCAGCCACTGCTCGGGAATGTTGCCAGCGTTCTGTTTTATCGTTTCAAAGTCAAATCCTCCCGCAAAGAACCCCATCGCTAGGAGGCCCAGCAGCAGGACCACCGCGCCAACGTGGGTCCAGAAAAAGAACATCAAGGCGATGCGCCGGCGCGCGCCATATCCGTAGAACGCGATCAGGAAGAACGACGGGACGAGCATGAGCTCGAAAAAGACGTAAAATTCGATCAGGTTGGTCGCAAGGACTGTGCCAAGCATGCCCATGGAAAATGCAAGATACAGCGCAAAGTACAGCCCCATCTGGTTGTTGACATGCTGCTTTGTGTCGACCACAGTCGTCTGCGAGACGGTGCCAGAGTTGTCGGAAGTGCCAGGAGCAGGCGAACCGTGGCCGCCTTTTCCGTGACCCGGCAAATCCTCCATTACCTTGTGCACCATGTACGGCTTTGAATAAAGAGCAAGGACCGTGCAGAGGATGTAGATTATTAGCGCAAACGGGAGGCTTAGGCCATCAAGCCTGAGGCCAAAGTCGCCAAACTGGCCCCACGTGTAGCTCTCGACGTATGCCTCCTGGCTGCCGTTGTAGATGCCCACGGCAGGGATGATCAATAATCCGGTAGAGACTGCGAGCGCCCCGAATGAAAGCCACGTCGCGGCGTTAACTCCGGCTTTGCGGCTCAGGACGAATGCGACAGGAGCCATTAGCAGCGGTATAAAGGTCGCTGCCAGCAGGAAGTATGATTCTGCCACCGGTATCTAACCCCGCATGCTCCTGAATTCTGCAACATCAATTTCCTTGTAAAGCCTGTACGCCACGATGATAAGACCCAGACCCACGGCGACTTCTGCTGCCGCTATAGCGATCGAAAACAGCGCAAAGACCTGGCCCTGTGCGTTGGGAAGGTTCCTTGAAAATGCCACCAGGCTCAGGTTCGCCGCGTTGGCGATTATTTCAATAGAGATCAGCATCCTGATCGCGTTGCGCTTGACAACGAGGCCATATATGCCGACGGCGACGAGTATGCCTGAAATTATTATGAAATCAATCAGTTCGGCCATGTTGCTGCTCCTCTCCACCGTCTGACGTCGTAGTAATGTCCTCCCTGCGCGCCAGCGCAAGCGCCGCGATGACAGAGCCTGCCAGGGTCAGCGCCATAATAATGAGCGTCGGCGAATAGTAGGTCAGCATCTGCTGGCCTATCTCCCTGAAATCTATGGCCTCAGAGTCGTTAAAGTTTCCGAACTGCCCGTTCAGGCCCGATGCAAGAAGCAGAGCGCCAAGGCTTATCATGATGATGAGCATGAGAGCAATGCCCGCTCCCTTTCTCTTCTTGTCCTCCTTTGTGGTAAAAAGCGCCTGGGTCCTCACGAGCATGACTGCAAATATGATAAGCACCGCCACCGCGCCGACATAGACTGCTATCTGGAACATGGCGACAAACGGCGCATCGAGCAGGAGGAAAAATCCAGCGATGCCTAGCATCGAGACTGCGAGTGCTATCGCGCCGTAGATAAGTTCCCTGGTTTCGAGCGCGACTATGGCGGCGCCAACTGTAAGGACTGCGACTCCGATAAAGACCGGGTCAGCCATGCGTCGCCCCCCTGTCATCGATGACGATTTCCACGTCACCTTGGTACTTTGGCTTGATGGCGAGCTGCCCTGGCGTGTAAATCAGGTGCTCCTTTGTAAACGATGAAAGCTCGTAGTCGTTTGTCATGAACAGGGCATAGAACGGGCATGCATCAACGCAGAGGCCACAAAAGACGCACTTGCCATAGTCTATCTGGGGCATGATTGCCTTCTTGTTCTGCTTCCACTGCTCGTCCACCTTGACCATGCCAATAGCCTCGGCGATTCCCTCGCAGGCAATTGCGCAGAGCTGGCAACCCGTGCACTTGTCATGGATGAGGATGTGCCTTCCCCGGTAGCCGGCGATCCCCACTCCACGCTTTGGATCGAACTGGTATCCGTCGCCGACGAACTTCAATTTTTGTTCAGGGTAGCGCAGGGTGAACCGCCTTATCACAAGGTGCTTTGTACCGGACTCGATAGCTTTGATAAAACCGCCGGCGGTAGTCATCGCACTAGCAGACCTCCCGGACCAAGTATTCCGCCATATATTAGTGCAAGGGCGATGAAAATGTTGATGAAGGTAAGCACGATCAGCTTGTACCAGCCGGTGTGGAGCAGTATGTCGATCCTTATCCTCGGGCTTATGCCTCTTGGAAGCAGCATGAGCATTATCACGCCAAACGTCTTTAGGGTGAACCAAAGAGTGGCGTTGGCAGCGACAGGGTCGTATAGCGGGGCGATGTTGATTATCGGTGTCTCTATTTCCTGGGGGAACACGTCAGGGCCTGCCCATCCTCCAAGGAAGAGGATCACAAAGAGCGCGGCGAGTGCGTAGGTCTTGATGTACGACCCAAGCTGGATAAGGCCGTAGATCATGCCAGAGGTTTCAGTCAACCAACCGGCGACGATCTCGCTCTCTGCCTCTGGAAGGTCAAAGGGGATCCTTTCAAGTTCTGCGAGCGAAGAGATGTAGAACACGAAAGCGCTTATCGGCGCGAAAAAGATGAACCAGTATGACTGGATCTGCGAGTTGACAATGCCAGTCAGGTTCAGGGTGCCTGAAAGCAAGACAACAGAAAGCGCTGAAAGTATGAAGGGAATCTCAAAGGCAATCATCTGGTGCAGGGCGCGAAGACCACCGATGAACGGGTACTTGCTGTTGCTGGCCCACGAGAAGAGAAGCGCAATCAGCGGGAAGAACCCGAGTATTGCAAACACTGCCAGCAGGCCGACATCGACGTCTGCTGCAACGTAGCCTGGCGCTGCGGGTATCAGCGCTACCACCGCCGCTGCCACTGCGACAAAGGCTATGGGCGCTGCCCAAAAGATAGGCTTGTCAGCCCCGGAAGGAACGATGATCTCTTTGGCTATTAGTTTCAAACCATCAGCAATCAGCTGAAAGATGCCTTCAATCTTGCCGGCGTACAGCGGCCCGATGCGCAGCTGCATTTTGGCTAGAAATTTGCGCTCTACGAAAATAGTCACGGCTGCGATAAGCGCTGCGTACGTAAAGCCTGGAAATGCCGCTACCCTGAACAAGTCGGTTGTCATGAAATGCTCGATTATCGGGATCGT
Organism: Nitrososphaera sp.; assembly: GCA_025449675.1. GTDB lineage: Archaea > Thermoproteota > Nitrososphaeria > Nitrososphaerales > Nitrososphaeraceae > Nitrososphaera. The sequence continues at coordinate 84,731 of JANWIX010000074.1, forward strand.
GCGTGAGGGATCAACGGCCATTGTGAGGAACAGAAATGGCGTGAGGACTTCGCCATTAATAGGCGGCAGCGGTACGTAGTATAGGACAATGAAAACGAGTGGGAGCCCAACAAGAGTAACTATTATGAGTACCCAGAATATCAGCCACAGCAGGCTGCCAACGAATTCACCGAATCTAAAGTTCTGCGGGTAGCTTGCCAATTTTATCTGTCTGCCTCCACGGGCCAGTAATTCAGAGACCAGTAGATGGCAGGCATGTCTGCCAGCTTTTGCCCCACCAGGAGGTAGGGCAGTGCGAGAATGTTGCGGAACGATCCGACAGAGATCTTTACCCTGTATGGCTTTGGAGTGCCGTCGCTCACGACATAGTATCCAAGCGCGCCCCTTCCTGATTCGACCCGCCTGTAGGCTTCCCCCGGCGGACCCTTGGGATTGGGCTGCAGCTTTGCCCGGACTTCGCCTGACTCGGGCATCTTGTCGAGAAGATCTTCAATGATGTGGCACGACTCTTTCATGTCAAGGAACGGAACATAGGACCTTGCGTACGAGTCGCCGGACTTCATGTACTGCACCTTAAAATCAATCTCGTTGTAAATGTCGTAGGGCTCGGCCTTGCGAATGTCGTACGGAATGCCCGAAGCTCGCACAACAGAGCCTGTTACGCCCAGCTTTGCGGCATCCTCTTTTGACAGCACGCCGACCTGTTCCGTCCTCTGGCGGAACAGCGGGTTGTTGTAGAAAATGTCCTCGTACTCTTTCAGTCGTTTTTCAAAATAGCGGACCTGGCGGATGCACCGATCCTTAAAGCCATCGGGCATGTCATTTCTGACGCCTCCCGGAATGTTGAAAGCATGAGTCACCCTTGCGCCGGTAAGTGCTTCCAAAAGATCGATAAAGAGTTCCCTGTCTCCGGTGGGCCACATGAACATGGTAGAGTGTCCGAGAAATATTCCATAGATAGCGAGCCAGTAGAGCGTGTAGACCTGCCGGTTGAGCTCGGACGCGATTGCGCGGATAAACTGCCCGCGCCTTGGAACTTCAATCCCGACGAGTTCTTCGATGGCAAGGCTGTAGGAATACGTGACGTTGTTCGAGTCGTGGATCACGGGCCGCTCGAGATGAGGAATGTTTTGTATCACGTTGCGATACTCGCACATTTTTTCTTCGCCCCGATGAACGTATCCCGGGTCTGGATCGCAGTATACGATGTAGTCTCCGTCCAGCTTTATGATGAATCGAAAGTGGCCTGAACCCGGGTGCTGCGGCCCCACGCTGAGCGTCATGAGCCTGTCCTCTTCTGACTCCTTTACTATCTGGAGCCCCAGCTTTCTTGATTCCTCGACCTTGTCTTCCAGGCTTGTCATTTATCTACCCTTTATCCTAAAGTCCTTCCTGAGAGGTGGAATGTCTGCCCAATCTTCCGGGAGAAGGAACCTGTCATTTCTCGGGTGTCCGTCAAAATAAACGCCCAGCATTTCAAAAGTTTCCCGCTCGTGATATTCCACACTTTTGTAGACGTTAATTAATGTTGGGAGATGGGCGTCGTCCCTTGTTGTTCTCGTTGCTAGCGCAATAACGTGAGCCGCCAGGTCGTCTCTCGTGTAAGAGCCCAGGTGGTAGATGACTTCTATCTGGTTGTCCTTTGGATAGTCTGTTCCCGCGACTGACTCTGCATGGTCAAAGCCCATGCTGTCGCGGAGAAATGTCGCGACTTCCACGATATCCTTTGGGTCTACCTGCACTTTGATCCGTAGCGGCCTGATAAACAGTATCCGGGTGGACTCGCCGAATTTTTTTCTGATCTGATCTGCCAGGCCCTTTTCAAAAGCTGGAGGCTCCGGCTCTTTTTTTACAGGAGGTGCCGCTGCTGGAGCAGGCGGCTTTGCAGCTACCGGGGCTGTTGGCCTGGCCGGAACTGGAGGCTTTGCCGTCGTAGAAGGTTTTGAAGATGAATTGGCTGCCTTGGCTGGCTTTTCCTGCTTTTTCTCGCTGCTCATGCTACTTTATCTTTGACCTTTTGATCTTTTCCTGCAGCAGCATGCAGCCTTGGATAAGGGTCTCAGGTCGGGGAGGGCACCCTGGCACATAGACATCGACAGGCACGATCCCGTCAACTCCAGGGAGGACATTGTACGAATCGATGTAGAGCCCGCCGGTAATCGCGCAGGCACCCATCGCTATTACGTACTTTGGTTCTGGCATCTGGTCATACACCATCCTCAGCCTTGGCGCCATTTTTCTTGTGACTGTGCCCTGTACAACTACCAGGTCGCACTGGCGCAGAGATCCGAACGCTTCGATTATTCCGAATCTTTCGACGTCGTATCTCGGACCCGAAGCGGCTCCAAATTCCACGCTGCAGCAAGCGGTCTCTAGGTGCACGGGCCATAGAGACCAAATTCTGCCCCAGTTGATGGCGTAACCAAGCGGCGTATCAAGTGCCCTGACGAGGATATCGCTCAGCTTGCTAACCATGACGTTAAAGGTAGTCGGGCTGACGAGTTCTCTCTTCATGGGCGATGCCGTTCCTCCTTGCCTGTTTTCTCGCTGTATAGATATTTAATACTTGTTAGCAAGATTACCAGATCCCTTTTCTCCCTGCGAGGTAAAGCGCGTAGCCCATGGCGGCGAACATTATCGCCAAAAACCCGATGATGGGCAGGGTAGCGGCGCGTGAAATGGAGAATAGCGCGGTCCCCCAGGCGTATAGAAAGATGGACATTACGTCAAAGACCACGAACATGAGAATATACGCATAGTATTGCATCATGAAATGCGACCTTCCTTCCCCTGTCGGCATCTGGCCGCATTCCATTGGCAGGAACTTTACGGGGTTATAGCGCCGGCGGGGTGAAATGAGCCTTGATAACACAAGTGCGGGAACAGCCGCCAGCAGACCGAAACCGAGCATGTAGAGAATCGGAGTAAATCCCGCGGCGGTCTCTCCAGCCATGGCGAGACATGATGCTTTTTGCAACATATAAAAAGGTAACGAGCATGAATGAATTCTTTCAGATTTAGCCCTTGATTATCATGTTAAACAGCTGCCTTGCCGCAATCTTTGGATGGTGGAGCGCCAGTTTCATCATCTTTCCCGCAGTAAAGTCTGCCTTGATAAAATCAAGGAATTCGTCGACAGTCATGTCCCGGAGAATTTCTATTTCCTTGTCCCACTGCTCGTCGGACAGCCCTATCCAGCGCGACTGCACACGGAGCGCCGAGGCGATCCTGGACTCTACCTTACTCTTCCACGTTCTTTCATATTCCGCAAGCGACTCCTTGCTCGAGCCCTGGGAAATCGACTTTGCTCCGACCTCGCCTGCAAGCCTCCCGAATTCTATTGCGTATCTAATGCCTTCAAGGACAAGGGGATTTGACTGGCCGGCCGAGTCTCCCACCATCATCAGTCCGTCAGCGATGCTGGTCTGCCGGGAGCCTTCATTTGGAATGGACCCGTAATGAAGTTCGACGGGCTGGATCTTGCCGAGGGAGTCAAGCGGCTTTGGCCTCTTTTCCAGCAAAAGGTGCAACTTTTCAAGCGGATCCGCGTCAGAGTCTGGCCGGCCGATCCCGACTCCGATCCTCACCCTGTTCTTGGAAAGTGGAAAGACCCACGCGTATCCTGCATCAGAGTATTGTTTTCCGACCATCAGAACCCATGTCGTGCTGTCAACGCTGTCGCAATAGCACTCGTATTCGGCGCCGACTCCGTACCGTTTCCATTCTCCGGCGAGTCCCGCCTTTCGTCCAACCGATGAGCTGAATCCACTGGCGTCAATTACAAGCGTAGCCCTTAGCGTCAGATCGCCTTTTGGAGTGCTTGCCTTGACGCCAGCTATCCTGTCTCCGTCCTTGATTACATTGATCACGTTGCTTCTCACCATGATCTCGGCGCCTGCTTCGGCCGCAAGGAACGCAAGATGCTGGTACATGCCCCTGACGTCGAGCACGCACGATTTCGGGGTGCTCCCTGAGATCACGATGTCATTGGCAGGCGAGACGAATCGAAAGTTGTTTATCGGATTGTAATATCTGCTGGGTATTCCAAGCCTGTCCATAGCGTCCACCCAGGTGACCCCGCTGGTGCGGATGTTGTGGGCAATGGCCTCGTCCTTTTCAAGCAGGATGACCTTTGCTCCTGACTTTGCTGCCGAGCAAGCAGCAGACAGTCCTGCCGGGCCCCCTCCCACCACTGCGATGTCAAAGTTTTCTTCCATCTGACTCTAACCTACTGTGAACGACACGTTGCCAAAGCGCATGTACGGCAGAATAGAGTCAAAGATCACTTTTCTTTCCTTTGAAACCCCGTTCAGGTTCTTCAACGCTTCAAAGACGTTGCCGGCCACCATGACATCTTTGACCGGGTACAGCACGCTCCCTTTTTCCACGAGCTTGCCGCCCTTGACGACTCCGGAAAAATCGCCGTTTACGGGATTGACGTTTCCCGAAAACCTGCTGATGATAATTCCCCTTTTCATTTCTGAAATCAGAGAGTGGAAGCTCGACTTGCCTGGGCTGACGATAAAGTTGGTCGTCGAGACGGAGGGAGGCGAGCTCGTAGAACCTCCGGAATTTCCAGTCGTGCTAACGCCTTGCTTTTTGGCGGTATAAGTGTTGTAGAGGAATTTCTTTAGCACGCCCTTCTCTATCACAATGTTCCGCCTGTGCGGGACACCTTCTCTGTCAAAACTTGACGCGCCGAGGCCTTCAGTGTTGGTCGCATCGTCTTCCGCTGTTAGGAGTTCGGTGGAAACCTTTTTGCCTATCTTGCCTGCGAAACGGCTTGATCTTCTCTGCACCGCATCTGAATTTATGGAATGCGAAATGACTTCCTCTACCAGCTCGTCTGCTGCAGACGGCGTCAAGAGCATTTCGCCCCTAAAACTATCGACCTTGCGTGGCCCGAGTGAACTTGTCACTGCCTCTGCAAATTCTGCAGCAGTCTTTTGCACCGCAATTTTCTTGGCAAAGTGCGTAGCTCCCGATTGAAAATCAAAGCTGCTCACGTCGCCGTTCTGGATTGCCATTCCCATTATTGTCCAGGAAAATGTGGATAGCTTTTCCCGCAGCTCGATTCCGTTAGAGCTGGCAAGGAATTGTGTTCCTCTGGCTGCTGTGAAATTTCCGCTGTCCACCGTCACTCGGCTGTCGTACGACTTGGCTGCCTCGAGCATGTCTGCGGCCGCAGCTGCAGCATCTGATGATCCGAATGATTCTGCGGCCTTGTCATATATGCCTCGCAGGAAGTGCACCTTCCTTTTACGTGGCAACGAATTGAACCTGTCCTTTGGGCTTGCGCGCGCCATCTTGACAGCCATCGTCGCCGCGGTTCTTACCGAATCCCTTGTGAGAATGTTGGTGGAATAAAATCCAAGCGAGGCGTTTACCAGAACCCTGATGCCCATAGAGCCGAGCTGCTGCGATTTTGCCTGCTTGATGTCATTGTTCTCTATGAAAACCTCTGATTCGCTTGATATGCTTGCAAATACCTCGGCGTCGTGCGCTCCCTGCGATTCTGCATCCCTGATTGCATGGCGAAGTAGATCCTGCATTACTGGAGACCTCCGATCACGGCGGTGCATCGCAGATGCGGCCCCCCGCCGTCAACCTTTGCGGGCTGGTACTTGCCGCAGTAGCCGGTGCCGATGTCGTACTTGAAGCGATTGCCCACCATGTCGATTGATTGCAGGACCTCAAACGCGTTGCCAGAGATGCTGGCTCCCCTCAGCAATTCCTTTATCTCGCCGTTTTCGATAAGGAACGCCTCTTCCGCCCCAAACATGAATTCGCCATTTGCATCTGCCTGGCCATTCCGCGCGCCTTTCACAAGATACCCATGCGAGGTTTCCTTTATCATTTCATCAAGCGTGTCAGACCCCTTTTCAAAGAAGGTATTTCGCATCCTTATCAGCGGCTCGTCGTTATACTGGAATGCCCGGGCGTTGCCCGTGGACGGAACGCCAAAGATCATCGCCGACTCGCGGCTATGTAGAAACGACCGGAGAATGCCGTTTTCAATGATCACGGTCCGTTCAGCGATCACTGCCTCGTCGTCTACCATTATAGTGCCGGCTGCGTTCTCCGCGTTATCTGAATTGCCGCTATCGACCAGAGTCACCAGCTCACTTCCCACCTTCTCTCCAATTCTGTCCTTCACGATCGAGCCGGAGAGCACAAAGTCTGCTTCCACGGTATGCCCTATAGCTTCATGGGACAGCAGCCCTACCATTCCTGGGTCTAAAATTATCGTTGTCTTTTCTCCTTTTGCGTGTCTGGCGGCGAATAACTTTTCCGCCCTCTTTGCTGCTTCAACTCCGTAATCGAGATGACTTTTTGAGGCAAAGAGGTCGTTCCATCCTCCCGTGATGCCTACTCCCTCGTGAGCCGTCGCGGTCTGGCTAGTTTTTCCCGCCACTGCGACGACGCTGAACTCTGGCTTTGAATCATGGATTTCTACTTCTCCTCCATCGCTGTTCACTATGGCCTTGTAATCCAGCAATTCGCGGTAAGTGGCTGATGCGGTCTTTATCAGCTTCGAATGTTTTCGCGCAGCCTGCTCTGCCTCCTTTGTGATCTTGATCTTTTGCTCAATGTCAACCTCACTAAGGTTGCCGTTTGCTTTGAGCCGGAACTCTCCTCTTGCCATCCGGGAGTCAGCCAGGCCCTTGACCTTGTTTTTCTTGACCTGAGCAAGAACGCGCGCAGAGGAAGTTGCTTCAGCAAGAGACTCGCGCAGCGCACCCGGTTCGATATTGCTGGTGCTGCTGAATCCCCAGCAGCCTTCCACCAGGACTCTAATCCCGCACCCGGCGTTCTCGACGACCCGTACTCTCTGCATGTCTCCGTTGATAAAATTCACCTCGGTCATTAGCCTAGAGTGGTAACGAGCTTCGCAGTAGCTGGTGCCATTGGACGAGGAAAGTAGCGAAAGAAGGTTATCAATCAAACCGTCGGCACCTCTGGGCCCTCGCGCAACAGAGCTGGAAGATGACTGTAGTAAATTATCTTTTGTCATTCCACCCAGATTGTCTTGCCTGGTTTCTTGATCTGGAGGTGTGAAAATTTGCTGCCCTTGGCCCCATGCCAGTGCCACTTCAACGCGGGAATACAGACGAAATCTCCTTCGGCCATGTCATGCGAATCGTTCATTCTTATCGTCGCAGTGGTGTCGCTGTCCCTCGTCACATCGGTCTCTATAACGACAATTCCTGATCCTTCTGTAGCGATAAGCACCTGATCAACTTCGTGGTAATGCAGCTTTGTGCGTGCGCCATCATGGAACGTCACGAGAAACGTCTCGAAATCCTTTGTAAGCGTATCTGTTATCATCTTTTTGATCTCAACTCTGCCTTCAAAGTATTTCGACATGGAAGAGTCCGGAGAGATGCTATTGACATTGAACTTTTGCATTCGTGCAATCAGTTCGCGCCAAGCAACTTAAATGTCTACTGACCAGCCTTTGTGCGTCGCGGCTATTCCTACAAATGGAATCCAACAATTATATCCGGTTCCTGCCTTCGCACTCCAGATGGAGATTATTCCGGCTACGCCAGCACCTGAGTTCAGAGAAGTGACAGGATGGGCCAATTCCGAACCCCTTTCGATAAAAGGGTTGAAAGGCAAGGTGGTCCTGCTGGATTGCTGGACGTACACCTGTATTTTCTGCCTCCGTACGATTCCCATAATGCGACTTTTACAGCAGAAATACGGAAAACATGGACTGCAAGTAATCCAGGCGCATTCAGCGGAGTACCAATTTGCAACCGACGAAAATAACATCAGGCGTGGGTTAAAGGCGTTCAACGTAAGTGAGCCAGTGGCATTTGACACCAATAACAAAGTGTGGGAAGATTACGGGAACACGTACTGGCCAAAGCACATCTTGATCGACCATGACGGTTTTATTCGCTACGAGCATGCAGGCTATGGAGGCATTGCAGACTTTGAGAATCAGGTAGTAGAATTACTTGAAGAAGCAGGCAAGAATCCCTCAGAAGAACGCGAGAAGGAGAATCCGCGGGATTCGATTTACGATATCTATGGGATTCATTTTCCTGGAGTTGCTCCGGAGATCTGCGTGGGCTATTCGCGGCTGAGGCGTTTTGGAAACAATCAGACGCTCAAACCGGATGCGGCAAACTTTGTAGCGGATACGGGCTCTCACGATGTGAACTTGGTCTATCTCCGGGGCAGATGGGTCTGGCAGCGCGAATCCGTCCAGAACGCTTCTGGCGGAAAGGATCAGATTTCGAGCGTCATCATGAACTATAACTCTGCGACAAGGGTGCACGGGATCATTGGCACCTCTGACGGCAAGCCCGCAAGAATTGAAGTAAAGATTGATGGGAATTACCTTAAGAATGAGCAGCTCGGAAAAGACACAATGCTTGAGGGAAGCACAAGTTATGCAATTATTGAATGGCCTTTCATGTACAACCTACTCAGGACCGAGAAGCCAGAAGCACATGAAATAGAGATAATCCCCAGCTCTGATAATTTCGTTTTCTACACCTTTGTCTTTGGATAACTATTTTATTTGCCTCCAACCCGGCTCTGTATATGGCAGAAAAACAAGTCGAGCTAACAGAGGGAGTTGCTGCCCCTGATTTTACGATGAGCGATAAGGATGGGAAACCTGTGAAACTGTCAGAGCTTCGCGGCAAAAGGAACGTAGTTGTTTACTTTTACCCAAAGGATTTCACCCCCGGGTGCACGATGGAAGCCACAGAGTTTACACGCGACTACAAAAAGTTCAAGGATGCAGGAATTGAAGTCGTCGGCATCAGCCCTGACGACGGCAAATCGCACCAAAAATTCAGGGACAAGATGGGGATCCCCTATCCGCTGGTGGCTGACACTGAAAAGGATGTATCAAAGAAATATGGAGTGTACGGCCTCAAGAGCTTTATGGGCAGGGAGTACATGGGTGTCAACAGGTCGACTTTTCTGGTAGACAAGTCAGGCAAGATAGCAAAGATCTACAGAAAGGTAAAACCGGCGGGACACAGCATGGAAGTGCTCGAGATCCTGCGTGGCAAATAGATTGTTGCTTGAGAAGGTTGGTGGAGGCTATCTTGATGATTCAACAAGCTCTGACAAGTGCTCCAGTATCTTCATGTGATGCTCTTCATCAACGCTAATACTCTTCAAGAGCGCGGCCGTCTCTGCGTCATCTGATGCAAGCTCGGCACACTTTAGCAGGGTGTCTCTGGAATCCATTTCGTCCTGGATTGACTCGGCGATTCCTTTCTTGGTAAGGCTGGCGCTTCCCGTGGCACCCTCTATTTCGGCCATTATCTTTGAAATGTATTCGATGTGGCGCAGACCGTCTGCAAGCAACGTGTGCAGGTAGCTTCGCACAAGGTTGTTCTCTACAGTAGTGAGTGTAGACATGTAATGCATCAGCTCTTTTATTTCGGCATCATGCTGCTCTTTGAGCATCGCGTGGAGCTTTTGCTTTTTCTCGAGTTGTTTTACGCGTGAGTCCATCTTTCATTCTAGCTCGTTTCAGGATATAAAAGTTCGACGAAGATGATCGTAGGTTTAAATAACTTTTACTGCTGCCCTCTGGTGCTTGTCCTCTAACAGCATCTGCGATTGCCCCTGTCATAAGAAATATGGCGAGAAATCTATCTGCGGCAAGTGTGTAGACAGACACAAAACGTCACCCTACTACCAAATCCTGAAAAAATTTGACTAGCGGCAGGCAGCATTAGCATCTTTCCAGCCTTTCCAGTTCCCCGGTTATTTCGTCAGTCATTCGGAAAAAAGACCTAGGTGACAGTATGAGAGTAATGCGGGAGGTGGGATTTGAACCCACGAACCCCTAAGGGATAAGAGCCTCAGTCTTACGCCTTTGACCATGCTGGGCGACTCCCGCGCAATAAACACGCTTTCAGCGCGCTAATTTGAAT